>DATALK010000375.1:0-20895 GCA_036261085.1 Phototrophicaceae bacterium
GTTATAGGACACCATGCAACTCTCACGGGAATTTTTTGACGCGCTCATTATCGTCGTCATTCTCATCGGGCTGGCGCTGGCGATTGTGCGGCTGTATGCCGATTTCACCCGCCCCCTGCCGTCGGACAACCATGACGAACCCGAATGGGCGAAAGATGATACCCAGCCGAAAAAAACCACAGAGCTAATCTGTCGGATGAATTTTATACAGACATGATTTGTACGGACGCCATAGATCGTGTCCGTACATGCACAACTGAGGAGACAGAATTCGCATGTTAGACATTACCTTAATCCGGGAAAACCCTGAATGGGTCAAAGGCCAGATTGCTAAACTCAACGATCCGGTGGCCGTTGGGCGCATTGACACCATCCTGGAACTGGATAAAAAACGTCGCGCCCTGCTGAATGAAGCCGAAACGATCCAGGCCGCCCGCAACAAACTCAATAAAAGTGTCGGCGCGCTGCGCGGCAGCAAAACGCTGGACGAGGCCACCCGCGCGGCGCTGGCCGTCCAAACGGCGGAAGCGATTCGCGCCGGAAATTACGACGAAGCGGCCCGTTTAATCGTCAGCAAAGAGGCGGCAGCAGTGGCGGTAGATACCGCCGCCGCGCTGGAACAACTCAGTGACGCTCTGCGCGGGATGGGCGACCAGGTGAACGCGCTCAATGAACAGGTAAAAGGGGTGGACGCCGAGTTAGACGATAATATGTTGTGGCTGCCCAACCTGCCCCATGAAAGCGTGCCGGTCTTTGACAGCGAAGACCACAACATCCCCTGGCAGCCAGAAGGCGAACTGCGCACCTTTGATTTTGAGCCGAAGCCGCATTGGGACCTTGGCCCCGCGCTGGACATCATTGACTTTGAACGCGGCGTGAAAATTGGCGGGACCCGCGCCTATGTCCTCAAGGGCTGGGGCGCGCGCTTGCAGCGGGCGTTAATTAACCTGTTCCTGGACAACGCACGGGCGCACGGCTTTAAAGAATTGTACCTGCCCTACATGGTGCTGGAGCCGATGATGTACGGCGCGGGGCAGTTCCCCAAATTCCGCGATAACGTGTATGCCGACCCCGACGCCGACATTTACATGCTGCCGACGGCGGAGGTCGCCATCACCAATCTGCACCGCGACGAAATTCTGGACGAGACGCAACTACCGCTGTGTTACGTCGGCCATACGCCTTGTTTCCGCCGCGAAAAAGTGAGCGCAGGACGCGACGTGCGCGGTATCAAGCGCGTGCATCAGTTTGAAAAGGTCGAGCTATACAAGTTCACCACGCCGGAAACCAGCTATGCCGAACTCGAATCATTGGTAGAAGCCGCCAGCGATGTGGCCCGCGCACTCAAGATTCCGTTCCGCCGCCTGGAAATTGTCACCGGCGATCTGGGCTTCAGCGCCAGCAAAAAGTATGACCTGGAAATGTGGGCGCCCGGCTGCCAGGAATGGCTGGAAGTCAGCTCATGCAGCAATACGGAAGCGTTCCAGGCGCGGCGGGCGAATGTCAAATATCGTCCGGCGGAGAGCAAAAAAGCGCAGTTTGTGCATACGCTCAATGGCAGCGGACTGGCGACGCCGCGGGTGATTATCGCCATTCTGGAGAATTATCAGCAGGCCGATGGCAGCGTGGTGATTCCCGACGTGCTGCGCCCGTATCTCGGCGGCGCGGAGGTGATTACGAAGGCGTAAGCGCTCAGACCGCAAAAATTGGCAGTAAATGGCAGCCATTGGCAGTTGAAGGTGATGACCTGGCACACACTGATAACGCATACTGAGTGTATCGCTTAGGAGAGACGAGGAGTATGCAAAATGTCTCAGCAAACATCTGTCCTTCAACCTGCCACCTTCTTAAGCTGGAAAACGCTCTGGCGAGCGGACGCAGTAGCGAATCTGATTACCGGTGACATCCTTTTATTTGCTACCACGCCGGTTATCAACCTGGTGGGAATGGCGGAAAATACCGCTGGTTTGGTTCAAGGTCTGGGCGTCCTGCTGGCCTTTTACGGATTATGGCAGTTGTGGGCCGCTCATAGCGGAGCCGTTTCGCGCCAAAGTTACCTGGTAGGAGCAATGGTGATGGACATTATGGGTGTTGCACTATTGGGAATGCTGGTTTCCGGTGTCACCTTAAATCCCACTGGCATGGCTATCACCATCGCCCTGATTGCAGGCGCTTGGATCGGGGCGGTATTATGGTGGATCGCTCGCCGCCAGACCAATTGATACTCAACCCTATAACGAGTGGGGCAAATCAGTATGATTTGCCCCTCCCAGCCTGAACTATGCCCGCACTCCTGGCTGTTGTCCAAATCACCACGTATTTCATTCTGCTGCTTTTAGCGGCCTATTTGTTGAATCGCAGCGGCTACCACCCTGTTGGCCTTAGCACTGCCGGAGCGCTGGTAGCATTTGCCTTGATTCAGGCTGATCAATTTTTCGGCGCTCGGTTTGAGGCCCAGGCCGACGGACTGGCACAGCTTTTGTGGGCGGTTTATCCCCTACCGGTAGCGCTCTGGGCGCGGACAACAATTCTGCTGCTGCCCGATGAAAATTTGATGATTGACCGAATTTGGTGGACGCTGGTGCTGCCCATCGCGCTGCTGCTAATTCTGGGTGGCTGGCTAGGCTGTGATCTGGTTAATCTCACGACCCACCAGCCTGGTCAACTCTACTGGATTTATGCCCTCTTTAATATCGTGACGATTCTGCTGACCCTGTGGACAACTCGCCAGGCGCATCGGCAGACCGCCGCGACAGATCGCACCCGCTTGGCGCTCTACTGGTTGCAGCTTGCCGGACTGGCTTACGGGGTCGTCATGGTTCCCCTGGCCTTCGGACTATTGTCACCAGCGGTGGTGTTTTCGCTGGTCGTCCTGGATGTGATTGTTTTTGGCTTGTCCGGCATCGCCTATAACGCCATCGCGGAAGGGCAATCGGTATGGCGCGATCTGATGGCAACGCTGTTGAAAGCCCTGGCTCTGATTGGGCTGGTGATTCTGCCCTGGGGCGTGGCAATCTGGCTGGCAAAAGTGTGGTCATTAGCGGTAGCCGGCGCGTCGTTGATCTCGATTGGAGCGATAGCGCTGCTGGTTCCGCTGCAAGATGAACTGGAACGCCTGATTGATTCCATTCTGGCTCCTGGTCAGCAGGATGAAATCGAATCCCGCCAAACATTGCGCATTCTGCTGCACAATTCTGTCCAACACCCGGTCTCCAAGTTGACTAAGCTGGATCGTGATGAGTTCGCTCGGCTCACCCGCCGGGCGTTAAGCCACCTGCCCAACCTACCGCGCCTAGCCGCCAGTCCGCTCACCGAACTGAACCTGGTTACGGCGCGGGTCAATGCTGACGCCGATAAATTGCAACGCGCTCAGGCTTTACGGCGTATTTTGATTGAGGGCATTGACGCCCTGCGTCCGGCAGGTAGCGGTGATTATGGCACAACTGACGAATGGCGCTTTTTTAATGCTTTGTACTATCCCTATGTCGCGGGACTCAGCCCCTATCAGCACTCTCTGACAGGTGAGTCTTTAACCGCCGAAACCGCCGAAGTCACTGCCTGGTTTCGCGCGATGGTTCCCGAACGGACGCTGCACAACTGGCAGAATCGCGGCGCGGCCTTGATTGCCGATATTCTGCTGGAACACGAACGCCTTCTAAGTGCATCATAAACATGCGGTGATCTCCCATATAGTTATTCCCCACCGCGTCCATTGCTTACCGGGTAAATCACGCGCTACAATTTCGGTCTGAGCCAACCAACACACAAGGGGAAACAACATGGCTTGCAAAATCACCGTTTTGAAACGCATGATTAATGCGGATTTGGCTGAGGAATACATTGCCAATCCCGTCACGCCCTGTCCGTTCTTCCAGGACGGCCAGGAATTTATCACGCCTTCGCTGGAAAAACCGGCGGGTTTTTGTGATTGGGCGTGGAATGACATTCACAAAGTGATTGTGACGCTGCGGCGCGGCGGCAATTTCTCAGACGGCATGTTTGAGGGATGGATGAAAAACGACACCAGCATGATCGCCTGCTGCACCGATGGCGTTCGTCCTGTTGTCTTTAAGATTGAGGAAGTCGAAGGCTAACCGATTTTATTAGGGCGGGTGTGCGTTCCCGCCCATTCCACTTCACATTCACGGCATTGGCGACAAGCTGTTGGCTGCCGCTGCGAAATCCTCCTGATTCAGCGCGCATTCACCCGCTGTCCCCAGATCAAGCTGCGAGCCAATATTAAACAGGGCGTAAAAGATACCCGCATCGTACCAGTACAAGCGCTGTAACTCGCTGTTGTTCTCCCACACACTGTGGGCCGGAATTGGCGTGCCGGGAATGGCCGTTGCGGCCAGAGCGTTGATGTCATCTTTGACAATCCAGGTGCCGCGCGCATACTGTCCCATATTTTGCCCGATAGGAATGGTTTCGATGACCGCACTCGCACCGACATCCAGCTTGCTTAATGAGGCGAATTCCTCGGCGCTTAGAGGCTGTTGCTGAAAGATGAGCTGCCGGAACGACCCACATTGATACTGAATCGTCAATTTCCGGGTTTCAGCCGTGTAAGACGCCTCGGTTAGCGAGTACGCTTCCGGGACAGTTAGAGGCATTTTGACGGGGAAATTGGCCTGGGCTGCCGCTTCCGCCAGCGTTTGCGGCGGCTGAATGATGCGGGCGCCAGAACCAAACATCACGGGAATTGCCGTCTGATCGGTTTCGGTGGGGCGGAACAGATCAAGCACCTGCTGGGCGACAACCGCCCCCACAATTAGAAGAACCATGACCGCTACTGCTGCCCAATTCAAGCGCAGAGTCTTCAACTTCGCCTCCTGATATAATGTTGTTCTTCGGAATAACCATTGGAAATGCTGACGATTAGCCCGTCTGTTTTCCGCTGTCATCTTCAACTGTTGCGCCTCGGCTAAAAAGGTTTCCCGCAGCGCTTCTTGGTTAAGGGATGGGAGGACATGGGTCTGGATTGTTTCAAAAACGTCCTGCAAAGCGGGTTTCTCATTCATAATCACCTTCTTTTGCCACTTGCATTTCCTGGCGCAACGCTGTCAAACCCCGATGTTGCAGCGCTTTAACTGCTCCCACGGATAGGTTCAAAATTGCTGCCGTTTCCCCTGGCGTCATTGCCATCAGATACCGCAAAATGATGACATCGCGTTGCCCAGCCGTAAGCCGTTCCAGGGCAGTATAGGCTTGGGCCACCAGCAGCGCGGCGGCAGCATCCGTTTCCACACTGGCGCTGATGGCGGTGTCTTCCGTGAGTTCATCGTGATTACGATGTTGTTGGCGGCGGGCGTCATCCACAATCAGGTGATAAGCCACCCGAAAGAGCCACGCTTTTAAATGCTGCTCCGGCCCGTTTCCGGCAGCTATCTGGGTTAACAAACGCTGGAAGACTTTCGCGGCTAAATCTTCGGCGGCCTGTATGTGGTGAACATGATGGTAGATGAAGCGGTAAATGGGGTCATAATACCGGTCAAAAACGACGGACAGCGCTTCCAGATCAAACGCCCGCACCTCCCGCAGCAGTTCCAATTCATCAGTCACAACGGCACTCCAACTCGTTCACAGCTCTACTGATTTAGACGCATCAGATGGCTTGCAGATACGCGGCATCGTTGTTTCTTTGCGTCCTTTGCCTCTTTGCGAACTCGGCGTTATGTCTTGTCTCACTGTGTCCTTGTGCCATTGTGTCTTGGTGTTAGGTTTTTTCTCTCCCACTTCCGCCGCTGCCGGTATACAATAGTCGCCGTTCATCACGAGGCAAACGCATGGCCGTTGACTACATCATTGATTACCAGTGTGTTCCCAAACAAACGCTCACAACCGATGGCATCCTGGCCCGGTTAAAAGGCCGGGATCGCGCCCAAAGCGTGATTGACCTGTTCCGCAAAAACGGTGATATGCGCCCCGCCGAGGACATCGGTTTTGAAATGGTGCGCCGTCTGGCCGACGGTCAGGAACAGACCCAAGTGGTGATGGTCAAAGACCTGCTGGAAGCGGCCACCGAACTCACGCCGCTGGAATCCTACTGCGACGGCTGCCCCGCCAATAATCTCGTTGTGCCTTTCGGCTGTATGAGTCAAATTGAGTACCCCATCTCCGGCGCGGCGGAACTCTGGCTACTCAACCGCCTGCCGCTGCCACCGGAACCGCTGCCGTGGCTGCTCCTGCGCCGAGCCATTGAAGACGCCAAAGACGACGCCAGCGAAATCAACATCATGCGCGGCGAAGATCAGCCCTATTTTCAGGAGCGCGGCGTGTTGGTGCGCAGGCTTGGCGAACTGGTTGTTTCTAACAACCAGATTTTTAAAATGTTATTCCTGATGGGCCACATCAAACCGGCCTATGCCGCCGTGTTACTGATCTTCTTCGGCGCACTCCCCCGCCGCCTGGAAGCCGATGAACTGCTGAGCCTCTCCGATTCCCCCGAAAACGCCTTCGAGAAATATCCGTTCCAGTTCCAGGATGAAGCGGGCGATGACCGCAGCATCCGACAAATCAAGCGTTTTTTCGGCGCGCTGTATCTGGCCTGGGGGTTAAACGTCCGCCTGCTGCTGGATGTATGACATTCATCACTATTTTTCACTGACAGCGCTACTTAACGCGAAAAATCGCGTTAGAATGTTTAGCGACGCTAAATAATTTTGCGCCTGGGAAATGTTTACCGCCTGCGATTAACACGGGTATGGACGTATCCAGGGGACGACTCACTCACCCCGGTTTCACTGCCCATCGCTGGAGTCGCACCCTGTCAGGCCAGACTTTTCCCACGCAACAGTAGAGGAGAGCATAACCCTAATGGACATCACCAAGCGTGAAGTGTACCGGTTCCCCTGGTCAGGGAATGATAATCCCATTGGCTGGCTGGAAGTCACGGATAAATGCAACACGTATTGTCGCGGCTGCTATCGTATTAACGGGATGCAGGGTCACAAGTCGCTCGAACAGATTAAAGAAGAAATCGCCATGCTCAAGAAATGGCGTAACTGTGACAACATCTCCATCGCCGGGGGCGAACCGCTGGTTCACCCGGACATCATGGAAATTATTGCTTACATCAAAAGCCAGAAAATGAAGCCGCTCATCCTCACGAACGGCATTAAGCTGGAAAACAACCGCCCGATGATGGAAGAACTCAATCGCGCGGGCGCGATTGGTTTTACCTTCCACATTGACAGCGAGCAGAACCGCCCCCACTGGAAGGGCAAAAGCGAGATGGAATTGTTCGAACTGCGCCAGCACTACGCCGATATGGCGCACGATGTTGGTGGGCTGTTCGCCAGCTTCGGGATGACCGTGTATCCCGGCAACCTCGATTTTGTCGTGGAAATGGTCAAGTGGGCGAACAAGAACGTGGATCGCGTTCACGGCCTGGTGCTGATTGGCTTCCGTAATGCCGTCATGGAAGGCGACTTCGACTACTACGCGATGGGTAAACAGGTTGACCTGCAAACCAGCTACGCCGCCGACTCCAGTGAAGAATCGTACCTGACATCGGCGGATGTTTATGACAAGATCAAGGCCAACTTCCCGCACTACGAAACTTCCGCTTACATGGGCGGCTCGGTAGCGCATGACAAGCTGACCTGGTTAGTTTCCGCGCAGTTAGGCAGCCAGGGCCAGATGTACGGTTCCGTCGGCCCGCGCGTCATGGAACTCTTCCAGGTTGCCCACCATCTCCAGCACGGAACCTATCTCATTTATTCACCCACCAACACCGTGCCGAAAATCGCCCTCCTGATGGGGCTGTTTGACAAGGGTGTCCGTAAAACCGCTGCCGCCTGGTGGAAAGATTTCCTGAAGAACCCGGCGCGGCTGTTCCAGCCGATTTACGTCCAGAGCATTGGTATCATCCAGGGGCCAGACCTGCAAGAGGATGGCCGCGTGGATATGTGCGAAAGCTGCCCGGACATGACCGTGTGGGATGGCAAACTGGTCAATTCCTGCCGCATGGACGAGTGGCGGCTGCATGGCAGCTTCGTGATGGCGCAGCCGCGCAGCAATACCAACGCGGTCATCGTCGAAACCGAAGCCCCCGCCATCGCGGAAACCACGATTTCACAGAACTAACCGCCGAACGCATTACCGGTAATAAATGGGTGGGTTTTGAAACCCGCCCCGACCAAAGCTGTGTTATCAGGGCGAGTTTGAAAAGACTCGCCCTGATCTTTTTGTAAGCCGGAGCCGAGACTTTATGGCAAACTCGACCAGAAATCGAGCTGGTGTTCAGCGGCAAAATCAACCGCCTGAATACGATTGGACGCAAGCGACTGCACATAAGGCACAACAGCACCGCGCTCAAAAGGTTGCCAGGGCGGGAGATCAGCACCGTTCGGGTCGCCAGTGCGGGCAAAGTTGGTCCAGTAATGAATCATCTGGTCGGATAAGTGCTGCTGTTCAGTAGTTGCGCTGGCCGCAAAAGATTCATCATTGAACAGATACGGCACATCCGCCGCGTGGAAAGCGCCGGGCGGGAAACTCTCCGGGAAAGGCAGATACATCGGGGCGTTTTGGTCGGCAAACTCATAGGCATAGGTCGGCATCTGGGCGGCAAAAAGATGATTGAGTTCAAAAGTGTACCGCGCCCACATCCGATCCGTCAGGACGGTAGCCCAAGCCAGACTCGGCGATGCAAACGCCGCCAGCGGATACTGCGCTTCAATCCGAGCCGCTTGCTTACCAAAAGCCCCCAGCAGCAACAGCTTATATTGTCCCGCTGTCACCGGCTGACCGGCCAGATCAAAAAACAGGCCCACAAAGGTGCGATGTTCATCGCGGGTGCTACCCGAAATGATCGGAACCCGATGAAATTCACCAGCGCGCAGGGCTTGAGCCGGAACCTGGGGCAAAGTTGGCGTACCAAACGCATACGCCTGGAATATATTCATGATTTGGGGATATGCCAGCAGTTGCTCAACCGTCAACTGCCGCAGACATTCCAGCGCCGTCGCCGGGTCAGCGCAGCCCAATCCAGGGGCAACCATCGAACCGAAGGATTCTACCTCGGCCAGAGACCGCCACCCGTACCACTCCATCGCTGGCAGCCCCGGTAACAAACTGCCAGCGGGCATGTCCATCAGCGCAAAACCGCTTTGGATAATCGCGCGTTGAAACAATCCCGCTGCGGTTGGGGAGGTTAGCTGCGCGCTCACTGCCTGCGCGCCATAAGACTCACCAAACAGAGTCACATTGTCAGGATCACCGCCAAAGGCTGCCGCATTCCGCTGCACCCAGCGTAGCGCCGCCTGCTGATCCTGTAGGCCAAAAGTGCCGGAACCTTCCAACCCCGGATAACCAAAAGCGCCAAAGACGCCCAAACGATAGTTAATGGTCACGACCACGACATCACCTGCGGTTGCCAACTGACGAGCATCAAAAAGATGCCCGCTGCCAACCGCGCCATCCCCGTGAATCCACACCATAACCGGCTTAAGCTGTTCCGAACTAACAACAGCAGGGGTAGTAACGTTCAGGAACAGGCAGTCTTCGTTAACGCTGCCCACCTCAGCATAAGAAGTGGCTAACTGCGGACACGGACTGCCGGGTTGAGTAGCATCCAAAACATCCGTCCAGGGCATAACCGGCTGGGGTGCGTGCCAGCGCAAGTCCCTCATTGGAGGGGCCGCATAGGGAATGCCTTGAAATAACCGGTATGCCTCAGTTACGACTCCCTGCACCGGCCCGGCCTCGGTGTTAACAATCGAACTATCGTTCGCCATTGTTGCTGTTATTCCTTTTCCGCTCCCCAGGAGCAGTAAACCGAACAAAAAGAGCATCCCTGATCGTTTCAGCAGTTGTGACATCATGAAATTTTCGATCCTTGATTGGCAAGCGTTGAGCCTCGCTTAACCGGACTGCCGGGTAGCCAGATCAAACAAAATTACCCATTCCTGGGCATAGGCTTTCAGATCAAGATCGGGTTTGTAGGCCAACTGAACCAGTAACTCGTTGCGCAGCGCCAGGATGGTCGCGGCCATAATCCGGGCATTAAACGCGCGGAACTCTCCCTGTTCCTGCCCACGCTGAAGATGGGCTGCCAGGGCCGTTAGGTCGGTTTCGGCCAAATCCGATGAAATAAGCGTTTGTCCATCTTCCGTGCGGGCACTGCGGATGATGTCGAAGGTGGCGATCATGGGCTTACGATGGGTATCCATAAACGCCAGATTGGCCTCGATAAACGCCCGAAGCTGCGCTGATACTGTCGGTTCCGCGTCAATGTGGGAAACCACAAAGGCGGTGAAAGCGCTCAGGACCTCGCGGACAACCGCGCGCATGAGTTCATCTTTGGTGGCAAAGTAGTACGAGATCACCCCCTTGCTGATTTTGGCTCGTTTAGCGATTTGCGTAAACGACGTCTGGGCATAACCCAGTTCGGCAATACACGCTATCGTGCAGTCAATAATCTGGGTGCGGCGGGCCGCTTCAATAAAGGTCGGATTCATTTTAGTCACACAACCTAATTTTTGGTCAGTTGTTCAAATTATAAAACAAGCAACCAAAACTGTCAATCGGCGCTATCACTTAGACGGGAGAAGTCGTAGCAAAATAATCGGGAAGCTCATACTGATTGTCTGGGAGGGATAAAAACATTTAGAACCTGTTTGAAAATTCAGTTCTGAACCGCCAAGAGCGCCAAGCCAGAAAGGAAAATTTGACCACCGTCCCATTGGGAGGCGACACTCTAACACCGAGTTCACAGAGAAAATACAGAAAAAAGGTGAACTCTTTATCTCTATTAATATTACACTTTGGATTATCAAACAGCTTCTTAACTGGATAACAAAAGGGAGGGTCTAAAACCCTCCCCGACATTATTCCCGAATTTGATTAACTAACCCGTACCCTACCCCATAAACCGCCGGGTCAAGCGCGCGGTGGCCGACAAAAACCAGACCGGCATTCGCTGGCGCAGCGCCCATTCCGCGATATTTTCCCGCATGGTCAGCGGGACAATTTTGATAATGGGGTGGATGTTGTGATCGGCTAAACTGATCGCGTTCGGGTGGTCAAAAACTTTACAGCCCAGATACGGATCAAATTTCCAGGGATACCCACGCGGGCGCGGTGAGGGTTGGAACGGATGTGCATAGTAATTTTCCGCCAGAATGCTGCCGTTCGCATCGGTGAGGGTCATCTCAATTTCCGCACATCGGGTCAGTTCGATTTTCCACACGACAGCACTGATCCGCTGCACCGCGTTGGCGCTCAGATCAAAATGATGATCCCCTTCCAGCACCGGCTGTTGGTTCGCATCCAGGATGCGCCATTGCAGCCGCGCATTCGGATAATTGCGCGGTGTATCATTACACACCCATAAGCCGCGAGGTTGTTTGCCGTCATATTCCAGCATGGGGAGCAGGGGTTGGGAGGCACGTTTCAGCGCCGCGTAACCGCCTTTGGGACGGCGTTCGACATCCAGCACGCCACAGCCGACCTGCGGCGCGAGATCGTTCAGCCAGAAATGCACATAGCCGGTGCAGGTGGTGGCGCGCAGTCGCCGGAAATGCTCAACATGGAATTGGGTTAATTCGGCCTGATAATTCCATAGTTCATCAATCTGCCCCTCCAGATGGCCCAACCGTTCCCAGGCTTCGGGATGGCGGCGCAGCGTTTCCAGCGCGGCGGGAGCTTCAAAGCCGAACTCGGTACTGAGCCGAGGTGAATAGCGGTAGATGTCGGTGTAACGTCCCGAATGAATCGCGCCATAGTACGAGTGCAAATCACCCGCCCGCTGCCAGTCACTTTCCATTTGGCCGGAGCAGATAAACACGGGGCGCGTCGGGTCTTGCCGGAACGCATCGGCATACAGTGCCGGGTCGGGATGCTGCTCCAGGTTTTCCCGGCGCGCAAACACCATTGTCGGTTCGTTGTGGCAGGCCCAGATCATCACCGAGGGATGATTACCGAGCAGATCAATCAGCTCCCGCTGAAGTTTCAACGCCCGCGCTTCAAATTCCACCGAGGGATCATGCACCCAATTTAATTCCGAATCCTGCCAGATCATGATCCCGGCGCGGTCACACAGATCATAGAGTTCCGCCGGGGAAACGTGAACGTGAACCCGCAACAGATTCAGATTCGCCTCGCGGGCCAACGTGACATCCCGCGCCAGGGCATCCCGATCAGCGAGAGACAGATATAGTCCCGGCATATAGGACGAACCGCGCAGATACACCGGGCGTTCGTTGAGGAAGTAAGTAAACTTTTCCGGCGCGCGTTCCAGGCGTACCGTGCGAATGCCAAAAGTTTCAGCATGGGCGCTGACAATAGCGCCGGCTTCATCCCGCAGCGCGGCCTTCAGCCGGTAGAGATGCGCTTCGCCCTGATCCCATGACCACCATAGACGCGGTTCGGGCACACACAAGGTGTATTCCAGAGTGTGCGTACCGGGGGCCAAACTCATATCCAGGCGATCCTGCACCCCTGGCCCAGCGTGATTATCGGCGGCTACCGCTAAATCCAGTGTGCCGCGCCACAGGGTCGGGGTCGTATTGGTCACGGTGAGGTTGACGTGAACGGTGCCGTCTAATTCGGTGCGAATCCTGGCTCGATCCACGCTGATGCCCGTATCCAGTACCAGCCAGGTCGGACGCCAGATACCAATCGGATTCACATCGGGGGGAATCACACCCTCGGCGTGTTCATACAAACCTTTGACCAGCCCGCGCAAAACGTGATCTATGGGATAACTGCCGTTTGGATTTGGCGCATCCCAGGGCGACCACACGCGCACCAGCAGGTGATTCTCGCCAGGGCGCAGGGCTGCCGTCACATCAAATTCAAACGGGGCAAAATGCCCTTCGTGCTGGCCGATAGGCTGGCCGTTCAGCCAAACCGACGCATAATAATCCACGCCTTCAAACCGCAGGCGCGCGCGCTGGTAAGCGGCATCTGCCGAGACCGTAAAGGTGCGTTGGTATAACCACGCCTGGTGATTCATAGGGCGCAGATGGTCGCCCCAATAGGGGCGGTCAGGGTACAAAGTGGGCTGCAAATGCGCGCATTCGGGGACGGTAAGCCAGTTACCGCCAGGGATTTCCGCTGAGTCCGGGGTAGCCAGTGGAACCGGGCAAACCTGCCAATCCCCATGCAGGCGGTAGGCACTGGTTACGATCATGTCTGGGTAGTCGAGTTGTTGGTTCATCACCGGCCATTATAACGCGCCAGCCGCCGACAATAAACGGTGATGATTTTTGGGTCATGGTCTGGGCTTAAGGTTGTCTATCTGGCCCGGCGCAGCACTCGTCTAAATCCCAAGCCCGTCAGCAACATGATAATCACGACGGAACAGACAACAATATTCCAGACGACAGCAAAAACCGCCAGTGGAGCAAAAGCAACAGTTGCCCCACGATTGCTACCAACCAATCTGGAAGTATTGGGGTCGCCCGGCAGTATGAGAATTGAAACAGCAGCACCGGTCTCGACCTGGTTATAAAAACTCGGCTCCACCGGCTGCCGCCCCGTATAACTTCGGCCCTCGTACTGAAAACGATAAGCTACATAGTAGGAAACGTCATCACGGGAAACCTCTTTAGCTGTAACCCTTCCGGTGATAGTAACACCCAAAGCGCCCAAACCATCCCCCAGGCTGGAAGCGTTATAAGCCAGGAAACCAGCAATCACCCCCACGAGAAGAAAGGGCAGCATAAAGAGTATTCCACAAGCGGTTACACCCCGCATCACAGTTTTAGCCTGAACCGTGCGAACCGTCTCCAACTGCGGACTTAACACCAAATCATCTTCGCCCACCAGCGGCTTTGATTGGGCCGGGACGGGACGTTCACCACCACAAAAACGACAGGCCCTACCACCAGCATTAACACCACCACATGACAGACATGTCCAGGTATCTGCTGCCTGGGATTGGGTCAACCAATCGGGAGCGGATGCCGGGTCGGGTTCAACAGCCGGTGACGAAAACTCTCCCTCTCCGGCCAATTGGCGTCTGATATACAGATTTTTAGCGAGGTCACGCACCTCCGGGTCTTTGTCATTCTCGCTGACACGCCGCAGCAAATCGGTCACACGCGGATCGTCATAGTGGCGAATCTCCAGCAAGGCTTCCATGCGGGCGGACGGTTCTCTGTTTTTTAAAACCGTTTGAGTCAGTTGCTTTAATCGGCCAGCATCAAACATTAAATATTCCCTTCAAAGAATTGGCTCCAGTTATCATTGTAGCGATAGAATAGTTAAGAATAAGCGAAGCGGGCCGCAATCACTCTAATATTGGAGGGAATCGTTATCATAAGCAATCTCCGTGAATGGCGGTAAACTCGCCGTATATCAATTAACCGCTGCCGCACAGTTGGTTATAACGACGCCGCTGAATCAGCAGACGCACCGGAACAACGCCGATCAGCAGCAGTAAAATAATCACTGGAATGGGCAAAAAAGTTAGGAGTCGCCGGGTTCTCTACCGGTTTAGAAAATGCCGGGTGTTCCGGCAGCACCTTAATATCTATCTGGCCGCCAATTTCCACCCGATTATAAATATCCTGACTGACCGACTGCTGAATGGTATAAATTTGCCCCTTATATCCATAACTGTAACCGATGGTGTAGGCATCCACGCCGCTGGTCATATATTTTTCCGTACACCGGCCCATCACCCGAACGCCATGATCGTCCAACGCGCGCCACATATCATATTGCCCCATCCCCCAAAGCAAACCCAAAAGACCAAGAACAAGGCCAAAGAGAATCACAAAAAAGATGTTACAGATCATTGGCAGGATTTTAGACCGGTCTCGACTCGTCCGAGTCGCCCCACAAAGATGACAAATCGCGCCGTCGGTATTTTCCGCGCCACAAGCCCGACACACCCAAACCGCATTTTTACCCGACCAATCAGACATTGAAATTCAACTCCTAAACTGATTGCTATAATGGTATTATAACAACCAAATTATCAAAAACAGGCAAAACCCACTTGTTCACCACAAAATTAGGGGGTAGGGAAATGATGGACAATCAACGCAACCGGCAGATTTACCGACTCTGGTCGCCAGTTTACGATGCGGTGTTAGGGGGCTTTTTCAGCCGGGGACGGCGGCGTGCGCTGGAACTGCTGGCACTGCAACCGGGCGAAAAGCTGTTGATTCCCGGTATTGGCACGGGATTAGATATACCGCTGCTGCCGCCCAATGTTACGGTTATCGGCGGGGATTTCAGCCCGGAGATGCTGGCAAAAGCGCGGCAGAAAGTTGGCGAACGCGCGGTGACGCTGGTCGAACTGGACGCGCAAAACCTGGATTTCCCCGATGCCAGTTTTGATGCGGTCATGTTCAACCTGATTTTGAGTGTCGTGCCGGATGGCAAAAAAGCGCTGCAAGAAGGCTGGCGAGTGTTACGTCCCGGCGGACGCGCCGTCATTTTCGATAAGTTTCTACCGGAAACCAGCACGATCACACCCATGCGCCAACTGGCAGGGCGTATCATCCGCGCGTTTGGCACCGACCCCAACCGCCGCTTGAGTGAGATGATCGCTGATCTGCCAGGGTTGCGGGTGGCGTGTGATGAACCCAGTTTGCTCGGCGGGCAATACCGGGTGATTCGGCTGGACAAACAGGCGTAAGCGCCTCTACGCTGTTAAAAAGCCGCTAACGGCCTTCAGGTAGGCGGATGTTTGTTCGTACATCGGGAAGTGGCCGCATTCATCTAACAGAACGAGCTGGTTATCGGGGATATGCTGCTGTGCCAGCAAAGCATCATGAAGCGGAACCGTGTTGTCGTGCTTGCCAAAAATAATGAGGGTTGGTGCTTGTACCTGGGCCAGCTGTGGGGTCAGGTTCAGGCTATGAATCGCCTGACTGCAATGATAAAGGGGAACGGCCATACCGGGCTGAAAACAATGCTGGCCGCTGTCATACCAGGCTTCCCGCGAAACCCGGCGAATGTCATAAAACCAGGCCCAGCCATAGTAAAACTGCGCCATTGGCCGGAGACGCACTTGAATCCGGGCCAGCCGGTACAGCCAGGGAAATCGGGAACAGAACGCCACCTGCGGATAAGTAATCCGCTCGACCCCAGCACTTAACCGCCCCGTCACCACACCCGCTACATCCACTGTTTTAACAACGCGCGCTGGAGCCAGCAGCGCCGCGATACATAAAGCGATTTGCCCGCCCATCGAATGCCCGACCAGCGTAAATGTTTTCAGACCCAGGGCGTCAGCTAAGGCCAGCACGCGCCGTCCCTGGGCCATGATACTGTAATCGGCCTGAGTGGGCTTATCACTATCCCCATGCCCCAGCAGGTCAAGGGCAACACAGTAATAACGATCTTTTAAAGCTTCGATGGTTTCCCGCCAGACGCCGCGATAGGAAGTCCAGCCATGAATAAACAGAAGCGGTGGCGACGAAGGATGACCGACAGTATGGTAAGCCAGCCGAAAGCCATCATGAGACCAGGATTGTGGCGACATCTGAGTGAGCATAGCACCTCCCTTAAGGCTTTCAGTTTAGCACGTTGGCCTAAGATGGGATACTATATTATGAAAGGATGGACACGGGCGCAGTCTACGCGAAAAGGATACCCTCATGGCTGACATCCTGAACCAGGATGATTTTCGCCAGCGTCTTACGGAATATTTGGAGGCAGTGCTGGGCGAGCCGGTTGAACTTCAACCGCCGCAGCTCCTCATCAGTGGCATCAACCACGAAAACTGGCTGCTGCGCGGCCAGATACAGGATCAACCCCGGCAGTTTGTCCTGCGCCGAGATCTGGCGGCGGATTTCCAGACCCCCTCACTAACCCACGATCAGGAATTTAGCTTGATGCAGGCCGCAGCGGCGGCGGGCGTCCGAGTACCAACACCGCGCTGGTTTTGCACCGAAACTGCCATCCTGGGAACGCCGTTTATGCTGATGGATTACATCGAAGGCGTCTCCCTCGGCGCGGAAGTCGTCAGCCTGCCCGAACTAGCTGCCGCGCGCCGGGTGCTGCCAGAGCAGATGGGCCAGCAGTTGGCGCGCATTCACGCGATTAAAACGGAACAGCTCACGTTTCTGCCCCGACCCGGCAGCGACCAATCGCCGGCACAGGCGGCCTTACACCACCTGAACACGGCCCTCAACCGCCTCGAAGCGCCCAATCCGGCACTGACCTTTGCGCTGCGGTGGGCGGAACAACATCTGCCGCCAACCGGCGATGTGGTCCTGCTGCATGGCGATTTCCGCCTGGGCAATTTCATCGTGAACGAAGCCGGACTAAAGGGCATCGTGGATTGGGAATTCAGTCAAATCGGCGATCCATGCCAGGATTTGGCGTGGCCGTGTGTGCGTAGTTGGCGGTATGGTGACGGCCAACTGCCGTTAGGCGGTTTTGCTGCGCGGGAGCCGTTCATTAGCGCTTACGAAGCGGCCAGCGGGCGCACCATCCGGCGGGAAACCGTAGATTTCTGGGAAATCATGGGCAACCTGCGCCGCGCCATTGGCGCCCTGATTCAGGCTAATCGCTACCGCGCCAGCGGCACAGCGAATGTCGAATTCGCCAACCTGGGCCGCCGTTCCGCCGAAATTCAGTTGGAAGCGCTGCGGCTGATCGCGGAACAAGGGGTGTAAACTATGTATGACCAACCCACCTTAATCGAACTGCTGAATGTCGTGCGGGTGCATCTGAAAGACCAGATTATCCCGCTGCTGGCCGAAGACAATAAGCTGTACCCGCAAACGCTGGCGGCCATCAACGCGCTGCGCATCGCCGAACGCGAATTAATCCTCACCACCGAACACATGCAGGCGGAATGGCAGCGCTTGAATTTTGTGCAGCAGGTCAAAACCGCACTGCCTGCCGCTGCCGAAACGACCAGGGAAGCCCTAACGGAACGCAATCATAAACTGTGCGCGCAAATTGCCGCCGGGGAATTTGATGCTTTTCCGCAAAAGGCCGCCCTGTTTGAACACCTGCTGGCAACCACCACCGAACAGGTGCAGGTTGCCAATCCCCGCTTTCTGCAACTGCTGGCGCGGGAAGATGCTGAACGCGAACGCAAACGTTAGGGCAAGGCGTACATCCAGACTTCCGCGCCGCTTGCCAGCGTCACCCGAATGCGCTGGTAGGCATCGGTTTCATAAGCATCAGCGCGGGCTAATTCTTCAAGTGTAAGTTCCAGCATCAGGCCATCCAGACGGCTGTTGGCCTCCGGGACGGCGATGGGGTATTGGTGCTGCCCCAGGCGGATTTCCGACTTGCGGAAACCGAGCAGCGAATCGGGCGTTCCGGTGACTTTACGCCCCAGAACCACCTGCTGCACCGTCGGAATCGTCAACGTCCCGTAGACAAACAACCGCTCCACCATGATGCAACTCCACTAAAACTCAATCCGTTGGTTCTGGTTATCATAGCGAAAAATGGACGGGGCGCAATGAGCCGAGAAGCGCATTCACAAAAGCGCCCGTTCGTTATCACCACCGTCAGCCGCCGGAAAATTGCGGCACAGAAAAACGTTTGAGCCATGCTGATTGCTGCGAAAATCGTAAGTGATCCCTTGATAGGTCAGCAGGAATTGATACCCGCGCGTGATGACCTGAGCATACCGGCGCTGACTCTGGGGGCAACCCAGGCTGGCATCGTTATAGACTTTTTCCAACGAGCGCCAAGCGGACAAATCAGCCAGCATGAGGTTTGTGCCTAACTGCTGGTTCAGTAAGGCTAACGCCCGTTGCAGCGCTGGCGGCGGTTCTGGTTGCGTTTCAAATGGCATCAGCGGCGGGCCTCCCGCGTTTATACGGCAAAACGATAATGGCGGATATAGGTCTGGTCGCGGGTCACGGAAACCACGTTAAAACCCGGTTCTGAGCCTACGTCCACGCGGGTTTCGGCCAGCCCCGGCCAGGCATGAAACTGAACCCACGAACTCCGCACGCTGCTGTACAGGATACCATCCCGGTACATCGTCAAATTCTGGTGAACATGGCCGAAAAAGACGCCCCGCAGCCGCGCCCGCGCGGGCAGCAGCGCCCGGTGAAAGTCCTCGCCGTTGGTCATTCGTGTGTACTCATCCAGCCAGGGAACCCCTACCGGCAGCGCGTTATGGTGAACGGCCACCACTAAAGGCCGGTCATCGGGAGCGGCACAAAGCTGTTCCAGCCATTCCAACTGCTCCCGGATGATAAAACCCCGCGGCGGTTCGACGGGGCCATTGCTGTCCAGCACCGCGATTTGCACGCCATTGATTTCCTGCGTGTAATAAAAAGGCGAGCGCGTTTCCTCGCGGCCCAACAAAATCCGCTGAAGCGCGGCGGAATCATCATGATTGCCAGCGACATAAACGACGGGATACGGCAGTTGGGCCAATAAATCGCGGGCCGCCACATAAGATTCGGGATCGAGATTGTAAATCACATCGCCGGTATGCAGAATAAAATCAGGTTGAAACGGCAGGTTTTTTAACTGCTGAAGCAGCGCCACCGTGCCGGAAGTCACGGGCAGCGGGTAATGGGCCGACAGATAGGTGGGGTCATGGTGGACATGGGTATCACTGATGTGGACAAAAGTCAGCAGAGTATCAGACATAGGCTTTTCTTCCTTATCGGGTTTAGCGATCATCACCGGCAAGTATATAATAGGGACAGTATCGGACAAGACCTACCGGATACCAACTGGATGTCACTGATGAAATCTTTTGTTATGCTCCTGCTGTTGTTGGGACTGGCGGCATGTGGGACAACCCCCACGCCGGAAGCGGCTAATTTGCCAACGCTGGCCGCCCTGCCGACCCTGACGGCCACCACCACGCCGCCACCGGTCACGCCCAGCGCGACACCAACGCCCACCCTGACGGTTTCGGCCACGCTGACCCTGACCGCCACCGTTACCCCCAGCGCCACGATCACGGAAACCGCCACGCCGACAGCCTCGAACACGCCGCTGCCGACAGAGACTTTTGAACCCACCAGCGATAATCAGGGCATCATCGCGCTGGCAATGACCGCCGCCAAAGCCACCATTCTGCCGCAGTCACCGGAAACCGCCACCGCTGTCGCCGGATTTTCAGTCGCGCCGACGCTGTCCGGCACAAGCGGCCCGGTCATCTGCCAGTACCCACCGCCGGGTGGTTTTGGGCCAATTTACAGCAGCGACCCGACGCTGGCGGCGCAGCTGGGCTGCCCTACGCCGGTTGGACAAGCACCGGTAACGGCGGCCCTGAGCAGCGCCGTCCAGAATTTTGAACGCGGCCAAATGGTCTGGATGCAGCCCAATATCATTTACGCGCTGTTCGCGGCAGGCCGTTTCCAGCGCTACGACGACACTTATAACACCAGTACCGACCCCGCCAGCGGTGGCGAAACTGCACCAGCAGGCTTGATCGAACCGGTGCGTGGGTTCGGTAAAGTCTGGCGCAGTTTCCCCGAAGTGCGAACAGGCCTCGGTTGGGCGCGGGACGCGGAAGCCGGAGACAGCGCGACAGTCCTGACCTTTGAGCGCGGGCAAATGATCGCCCTGGCCCAACACAGTCAGATTCTCATTCTGGTTTATGATGCCGGGTCGGTGACAACCGGCAGTTGGCGCAGTGTGCCGGGGAGTTTCTGAAACGAATGATAGACGGAGGGGCGCGCCGGTGGGCACGCCCCAGCAGAAAGTTACTTCCCGCGCAGAGCCTTGATGGCTTTGGCGTAGTCGCCTTTAGGCATTTTGGCCGGAGCGGTCACAGCACTCAAGCTCATCAGAACAGCGATAATGAACCAGATCACGCCGCCGGGAAGTTGGATTGCCCAGGCATACAGCCCGGTCAGGACTAAACAGACAATGGTCGCCGTTTCACCCGCCGCAAACATCAGCGCTTTTGCCAACGGCTTCGCTTGCGCCAGGCTCTCTTTTTCCGTCATCACGGTAAACATGGGGATGCGGCTCATCACGGCGCGCATTCGCGGG
>DATALK010000395.1:0-20484 GCA_036261085.1 Phototrophicaceae bacterium
GCCGACAGTTTTCCGGCCAGTTTGAGGCTGTCCACCGACTGCACCATCTGGAACAAATCAGCAACCTCTTTGGCCTTGCGGCTTTGAATATGACCGATCATATGCCAGGTCAGCGGGTCTGGTGACGATGGCGCCGATTGTTGCCGACATGGAACAAACCCGCCCGATTTTTGCGTCGTTGGTGGGGTTAAGAAATGTATTGGTGGAAATGCTGGGTAAGCCGCTGCCGGAGTTAAGCATGGGCATGACCGATGATTATCCGGTAGCCATTGAAGAAGGGGCAACGATGGTTCGGATTGGCCGGGCTATTTTTGGTGAACGAAAGAGTTGAGGTAAGGAAAGACGATGATTCTACAGGCAATTGCTCTTGTACTCTATGTGTTTCAAATGATTCTGCTGGTGCGGGTGCTGTTAAGCTGGTTTCCGACCATTGATCGCAGCAATCCGATTATCCAGTTTGTTTACAACGTGACGGAACCGGTGCTGCGTCCCATTCGGGATTTGATGCCCCAGACGGGCATGATGGATTTAAGCCCGTTGATTGTCCTGCTGATTATCCAGGTGGTGATGCGGCTGCTGCGCATCTAGCGGCTGACCGGGGCGAAGACTCTTGTGCCCCGATTTTGACATTCAAAAGCCGCGATTGCTGGTTACACGCGGCTTTTTTTGCTGATACGGGTAAATTTTCTCCAAATTTGCGATGTGATTTGATCCTGTGATAGCGGATTAGGATAACTCAGAGTAAAGTAGAAGCATAAGTAAAATGATGGTGTTGGGGCCGCAAAAGGCTTAACCCTTATTCTGAGGATTCTCAGCGATAATTGGGGATAAAACGAGAGGTCGAAACTATGTCGCAAAACCGCAAATTTGAGATTACGGACGCCAGAGGTGGGGCCGCGTTTACCGTCCGCGTCGTGACCCGGGCGGTAGCTCCCGAAGTCGTTGGTGCCCAGGAAGATGGCACGCTGAAAATCCGGCTGGTATCATCACCGGCAGGGGAGCCAGCCGCTAACCAGGAATTGATCAATTTTCTCGCGCAGCAGCTTGGCGTTCCTGTCGAAAAAATCGAGATTGTAGCCGGGGCGAATGGGCGTGAAAAAATTATCAGCGTTGAAGGCATTACAACGGCGCAGGTGGAAGAAAAGCTGGGTGGCAAGCTGGCCGAATAAACGGTTATTCTGGCTGACGGGGCTGCTCACCTGTTTAATCCTGGCCGCCTGTTCCGGGGACGAAGTTCCTGCCGCCGTGCCGACGCTGACGCTGATTCCGGCGACGCTGACATATACGCCGTTACCCGCGCTGCCAACGGTTACGCACGCCGCGCTCCCTGGCCCGGGCGATCTTGCCAGTACCCCGGCGACAGCCGAAACGACGCCGGAGGCGGATCCGGTGGCGGCGGAATTGGTGCGGTTGGCGCAGCGCCGCCTAGGGGAGACGTTGGATTTGCCGACCCTTCGCCTGCGGGTGATTGAGGTGATGCCGGTGCACTGGTTGGACAGCAGCCTGGGCTGCCCGCTGCCAAACCAGACCTATACAACGGTAGCGATTGACGGCTATCGCATTGTGCTGGCGGCAGGGGAGCAGGAATATATCTTCCACTCGGATTTTGACCGGGTGCTGCCCTGTGATCCGACTAACGAGCAACTGCCGGACGCGGAATAAGGGTGTCATGAAAACGAACCTAAGTCAGATCATCTGAACTGGTTTTCGTTCGTCAATAATTTGATAGCATTGACAATCGGGACATGAATTTTTCATGTCCCGATTCGGTTTTAGACCGGGGTCGGCAGCGGTTGCCCAATCTGGCTTTGCAGATCGGCCAGGGCGCGGTAGGTAATATCGCGGATTTCCGGCTGGCGATCCCGCATGGCTCCATACAGCGCTTTGCCAATGGAGGCGAGGCCAAGCTGACCGATACTGGCGGCGGCTAACTGACGAACCTCTGGTTCGCCTTCTTGCAGCGCCCGCATCAACATCTGATTCGCGCCTTCGCCACTGGGGAGATTCTCGCCGCGTTTGGCTGCCCAATTGTCTAACCACTCGAGCGAGTCTACGGGCGGGTAACTCTTCACGCCTTTATCACTACCGTATTGCAACTCCTGGAAAGCTATCTGAGCCGCTGAGCGAACATACCATTGACCATCTTCCAGGAAGGCCCGGTAAACCGCGATAAGCGCCCACCCGGCGGGTACACGGCGCAGCCCAAAAACAGCGGCGCGGCGCAGCAGCATGTCTTCGTCCTGGATGGCATCGTAGAGGATCGGATAACCTTCATCGGGGATAGCGGCAAACGTTTCGGCGGCGGCCTGCCGCAGTTGTTCCGATCCCTGCGTCAGGGCATCTACCAGGGCTTCCAGCGCGCTTTCGCTGCCAATGGCCCCCAGCGCTAACCCGGCAGCCAGTTGGGTATCATTGTTTTCGTCTTGCAGCAGCGGGGCAATCTGGGCCACCGCTTCCGCATCGCCGATCGCGCCGAGTGCCAGCACTCCCAGCCGCCGCAGGTGCGGTTGATTGCTGCGTAGCGCCTGCCGGAACAGCACGGCAACCCCTTTATCACGGGTGGTCAGCAGGGCCGCTGCCGCGCGTTCACGCACATAAGGGAATTGCAGCGGTGTGACGAGCAGGTTGCCGAGGAATTTCAGATATTGGGTGCGCCAGGGGGCATCCGCGGGCGCATAAGCCAACCAGTAAGCCACTTCCAGGGCTTGATTGTTAAGAATGTCGGTTGGCGCGCTCAGTCGGGCGCGAACGGCGGCGTCCAGGGGGGTATGCAGCGCGGCAAACGCCATTGCTGGCTGCCAACGGGGCTGCATGGCTTTTTCGGCCAGCAGGTCGGGATGGTCTTTCAGATGCAGACTGGCAAGATAGGCCGCCAGAAGCGAATGGGTAAAAAGGTAACGCCCACCGGGATATCGGACGACCAGTTTACTCTGTCGGAGCAAATTGAGGAACTTGGCCTGGGCGCTGGTTTCCTCTTTTTTATCGGCTTCACCCTTTTTCTTTTTCTTGGCTTTGGCGGTTTCTTCCGCTGGCGCTTCTTCCTGAATTTCAGCCACCGTCCGCCCGACAAACAGCGCTTCCAGGCGCGCCTGGGTGATATAACCTTCATCCAGTTGCAAGACTGCTGCCTGGATGAGCTGGGGCATCAGCAGGCCCAGTGCCTGATTGGGCGGGAGTTGGCGCGTCAGCACGGCGCGCAGCCAGCCTTCCAGGCCGGGAGTTTCGGCATCATTGGCGTAATTGCCCCAGATTTTCAGGGTTAAATCAAAGGGGGATAAGGCGCGGTTATTGGTTTTGGCACGGTCAATGGCTGCCGGGTCCAGGTCGGGTTTGCCCAACCGCCGCTTGCCGCTGATGTTCGACCAGGCGGTAGACCAGTTATCCGCCGCGCGATTCATGTCAGCATCGGCCCAGGGGCGCAGGTAAACCGGCGTCAGCCCCAGGCGCAGCAGCGGGCCATAACCCACGACGGGCGCGGCGACAATGTAAAAATTCTGCGGGTATTCGGCCCTGAGCGCCTGCAACCAGGCCAGTTTTTGACTTTGTTCCGCTTCCGGCAGTTCGTCGTAACCGTCTACCAGTAGAATAACCTGTCCACGTTCCAGGCGTTCGTAGAAATTGCGCGGGATGGTACTGGCGGTAATGCGCCCGACCTGCCGCTGAATGGAACGTAATAACGGTTCAGCGGGGTCAACGGTTTTGCCAAATTCGGTGTCGGCGGGGTCAATGTCGGCCAGTTGAACGTAGACCGGCATCAGTCGGCTGAACAGGGTGCGGTCTGTTTTAGTTTCAGCGTCGGTCTCAAAGGTCTCGCCGCGTTCTTCCGCCAGCCGCTCTTTGGCGCGCTGTTCGATCATCTGGCGTTCTTTGGCCCGAACGGCACGCTGTTTATCGTTCAGCGCGGCGTCTTCGGCGGCAATCCGCTGTTGGACTTTATCTACCGGCGGGTCAAAATTAACTTTCCCCAGACAGCGGAGACCAATGGTCATTAAGGCGGTGGTGCGCCCGCTGCCGGGACGACCCAGCAGGGCAATCGAACGATCACCAGTACTTAAGTCATCAATGGACATAGTTTCAAGATTGTAAGGTGCGTGCAGGTATGGGTAGTCGGGGATGACCGGCACCACATGGAACACGCTGCTAACCTTGTCTTCATCCGGCGGCGCGGCCAGGGGCGGCGTTGAAATAAAACGCGGCTCGATGACAAGGTTCGAGAGGTTCACAAAATGGCCGGCCAGATGCGCGGTTTCCGCCAGCCGAATAAAATCGTTGACGTAGCGATTATCCGCGCTCTGCGTGGCAAAACTTTGCGCAGTCTCCGCCTGCTGCTGCACTGAACGCATCGTTGCGCCGAGGAGATGGCGGGCGCGATAAACGCCATAGGCCGTTGCCCACCCGGTTAATAAGCCGATCCCAAAATTTTCAAAATCGAACCCCATCATTTACCCCCTTCCCGGTTTACGGACGAGGATGCGTCCACAGCTTAAACACTTCGCCAGGGAAGCACCGCGATCTGTTTCGCTAATGATTGTCTTTGTTTGTTCGACGCCGCAGGTCGAACAGGTATCTCCTTCCAAAACCGCTACCGGCTGATTTTGTTTGCGGGGTTTAAGCAGATTATAGGCGTTTAAACTGTCGGCGTCGGTTTCGGTCAGGGCTTGTTTACGTTGGCGGAGGAGTTGTTCCTGCTCGGATTTCAATTGGGTTTGTTCATCTAACAATTGTCTATTTTGATTTTCCCAATCCGCCGTGATGTGAGTTTGATTGGATTTGGCCTCGGCTAACCGGGTTTCGGCGGCTTCAACTTCCAACATGACTTCCAGCAAGACATCTTCAAGTTCCTGATTACGCTTTTTCAGGGATTGGATTTCCTGCTGCATATCTTGGAGTTCTTTGGGATTCCGCACCCGGCCACTATAGAGGCGCTCATCGGTTTCACGGATTTTGTCCACGTTCGATTGAATTTCAAGTTCCAGGTGACGGGCGCGGGTTTGCTGCGGGGTTAAGGCTTGTTGGGCGGCCTGGGCCAGCGTTTGGGCTTCGGCGATAGTATGGTTATCGCCTAGCGCCGACGTGATTTCGTTCAGCCGTTTCTGGCCGCGCAGCAGGCGCAGTTCAATTTCTTGGAGACGATACAGCGCTTGGGCCTGTGACATGAAAGTTTGCCTTTGCTGGCGTGTGTATCCAGACAGGGTAAAATGAGCAAGGACCTTAATCGCTTAAAACGTACAATCGAGTTATCGTTGACGTTAAGGGGATTATACACTTGGCTGAAATTGTGTGGCAAGCAGTTTGGAATTAAGGGATTGGCGGTGAGTTCCAACGCCTAATGGTCGAGTTGAAATGAATTTTCAAATTAACTTATTCGGGAGTGGGTGCGGCAAGCCTCAAATAAGGACGAATGTCCTCCCAGCAACGGCCAGGGCGCTTATTGAAAACGGGTGGTTGCTGGCTTAGATTCAGACAAAGTATTTTATTCGAGGGGTTTCTCCTGTTACCGTGAAGCAAGGATCAGGGTGGGGGTAACGGTCAATGGTGGTCAGCCGCGAACTGGAAAACACACCCGGAATGAAGGGGAAGTGAATGCAATCACGCGATAGTTTCCAAATCACAGCAGCGGAATGGCGCTGGGTTATTGCTTTCGGCATCCTGCTGGTCATCCTGGCGTTTGTACCCTTTTTCTGGGTGGCTTTAAGCAGTGTGGCCGGGACGCAGTGGCAGTTTATGGGCGTTCTCAATAACTATCGGGATGGGGCAACTTATCTTGCCAAAATGCAGCAGGGTTTCGAAGGCTCCTGGTTGGTTTATTTTTGGCACACACCCGAACCGCACAGCGGCGCTTTTATTCAGGTGATTTACCCGGCATTGGGACAACTGGCCCGTCTGATTGACCTGTCGCCGATTGCGATGTTTCATGCCGCGCGGGTGGTGGCTTCGTTTATGATGTATATGGCGTTGTACCAGTTGGGGGCGAGTATCTGGGTGCGACTGCGGACGCGCCGGTTATTTTTTCTGCTGGTGGCCGTTGGTTCGGGGTTGGGCTGGCTTTTTTACCCTCTGTTTCCGACTGAAATTTTCCCTGATTTAACGATACCGGAAATGTATCCGTTATATAGCAGTCTGGTGAATGTGCATTTCCCGCTGACAATTGCCTGTCTGGCGCTGCTGGCGGCGGTCATTGTGATGGCGTTTCGTCCCGGCGCTGATGAAGACCCCAGCGTTAAAAATGGTGGGTTGCTGGCGGGGCTGCTCAGTTTTATGGTGTCGCTGCTGTATCCGCAAGCACTGCTGCCATTAGGCGCGGCCATTGGTATTTTTGTGGGTGTGGGTTGGCTGCGGAAGCGGCGGGTCAGCGCACGCGGGCTGCGTTGGTTGCTGGTGATTGCCCTGCCCGCCGTGCCCATGGCCGCTTATTATTTTGCTGTAGTCACTTACAATCCGACTCTGCACGAATGGACGCGGCAGAACGTAACCCTGGCGCCGCCGCCGCTGGTGCTGGCGCTGGGACTTGGCGTGCCGCTGGCGCTGGCGCTGCCGGGGATTTATCGCGCGGTGCGGCGATTTGAACC
The DNA here is from genome assembly GCA_036261085.1 of Phototrophicaceae bacterium. Taxonomy (GTDB): domain Bacteria; phylum Chloroflexota; class Anaerolineae; order Aggregatilineales; family Phototrophicaceae; genus CFX2. The sequence continues at coordinate 6,570 of DATALK010000395.1, forward strand.
CGATGGCGACCAGTTTATGCTGATCTGGCTGGTGGTGTTGTTGGTGATGATTTATCTGCCCACCACCATTCAGCGCCGGTTTGCTGCTGGAATGATGCTGCCGGTGGCCTATTTTGCCACCCGTTCGTTAGAGGATTTTTGGTTTACCCATATCAATCAGCGCTGGCATTACCGCCTGCTGGCAATCCTTAGCCCGGTGCTGATACTCAGTTATATCATGCTGCTGGTGGTGAATTTGCAATTTAATGTGGGGCCGTTTTTAAATCGAGATTATGCGGGGGCGCTGCAATGGCTGCATGATCGGACCCAAACCAGCGATGTGATTCTCGCCGCTGAAGAGGTCAGCATCTGGGTTCCGGCCTGGGCGGGCGCGCGAGCGGTCTACGGGCATCCATATGAAACGCTGGACGCGGCGACCAAAGAGCGTGAAGTAACGGCCTGGTTCAGTGGTCAGGATACCGATTGTCCGGCGCTGCTGAATAAATACCACGTCCGCTATGTGATTTATGGGCCGCTGGAGCGAGAGTTGGGGCAACCGACATGTTTGGACACCCTGCGGCCAGTGGCCCAATCGGGTAGTGTGATCGTGTATGCGGCGTACTAGCCTGCTCATCATTGGTCTGGTGAGCCTTTTTTTCATCCTGGCTGGAATGCGCCCTGCTGCTTTGCCGTTTTTTAATGCTGAAACTCGTTACTCCGATGCGGTGGTTTCCCATTGGCCGAATGCTGTTTATCTCCGCGAGTCGGTACTGGCCGGACAGTTCCCTGTGTGGCGCGAGACTCTGCTGGCGGGTCAGCCGTTTGCTGCCAATCCGCTGAATAAAACGGCATATCCGCTGCAATGGCTGGCGCTGCTGCTGCCGCCAGCTTTACATCTCAATCTCATGATTGGGCTGCATCTGTTGATGGCGGGGGTTGGGATGTGGCGCTGGGCGCGGGCGCTGGACTTCAGCGAGGCAGCGGCAGCGTTGAGTACACTGGCTTACGTTCTCGCACCACGTTTGCTCGGTCATCTGGGGGCGGGGCACCTGGATATTGTATACGCGCTGGCTTGGTCGCCCTGGTTAATGCTGGCGGTGCGGCAAGTGACTGCTGACGCTAGGGTGGAGAGAATTTTGCAACTGGCGCTGGTGGCGGCGCTGCTGCTACTGGCTGATGTGCGGGTGAGCCTGTTTATGTTTGCGGCGGCGGGCATCACGGTGCTGGTGCAATTGGGCCGGACACGACCCTGGAAAGCGGTACAAGGGTTGGCGTTGGCGGGTGGGCTGACGATTTTGCTGACTCTTGCGCTGACCGTGCCGCTGCTGGTCTGGAGTCCGTATACCACGCGCGCCGGTTTATCTATTGCTGAGGCCGGGACACTGGCTTTCCAGCCGGGAAATTGGCTCGGTCTGATTTTGTTTCCGGTGCCGCCGGGGATTGAAACCCTCGCCTATGTCGGGCTGCCAGTACTGGTGCTGGCTGTTATCGGTTGGTGGTCGTCGGGCCAGTGGGGACGTATTGGGGGCGCTGCCGGTTTGTTGCTTATTATGCTGTACGCGCTGGGAGCAAACGGCCTGTTGTGGCCGCTGCTGGGCCGGTTGATTCCGGGCTTGCTGTGGTTTCGCGTACCATCGCGCATTTGGTTAGTGGTGGCGCTGTTCGCGCCGCTGTTGGCAGGTTATGGTTTAGACCGGCTGACGCAGTTGGTTGAAAGAATCCGTTCCAGTGAGGTTATGCCACAATTGGCGCGGCTGCGGTTAGGGGCGGCGGGTCTGACGGTGATGGTGGTGGCGTTCGGCGTATTCGCCCTGCTGGTGCTGGATATACCCGATGCCATTGGCGCGGGCGCGCTTATTGCCGGTGGTGGCGCGGGTTTGCTTCTGCTACTGGCGTTGAATGGCAAGGTGGCTTCCCGGCGGTTAGCTGGATTATTTCTCACCTTAATCGCCCTGGATTTGGCGTGGTTTGGCCTGCATTGGGTGACCTGGCGCGGGCCGGAAGCCTGGTTGGAACCGCAGCGCGCGCTGGCAGAAAAGTTGGTGGAAGATAAGGCCGCGCGCATTTATTCGCCCACCTACAGCCTGGAGCAGCAAACTGCCGCTGTTTATCATTTGCGCTTATTCGGCGGTGTTGATCCGTTCCAACTGCGCGGTACTGCCGCCGCCATTGAACAGGGGAGCGGCGTCTATAGCTCTGGTTATAGCGTGGTTATGCCGCCAGTTACGGGTGTTAAAGGTGATGATCTGTCGCAGGCGAACCGCGAGGCGGTTATCAATACCGAAGTGCTGGCGGAATGGGATGTGAGCCATGTAGTGGCGGCGTATTCGATTGAGCATCCCCGTCTGCGCTGGCTCGATACTATAGATAGTATTTATATTTATCAGAACCAGGATTACCAGCCCAAGACATCAGCCAACGCCATCCCGGATTGGCCTCCAGGTTGGCCGGATTTGCCAAGTGAACCGGAGGTGACCCGTCTTAACCAACTGACGGTTATATCCTGGGTGCTTTCGATGACTGCTTTCGGGGTGTGTCTGGTGGTCTGGGGCTGGCTGTATTACCGGAAGCGTCCTCGACGCGACGCAAAAAAGGTTTAAACCACATGACCCATCGTTCTGCCCGTTGGGCGCTGCTCATTCTGGCGCTGACACTGGCCGTTGTGTTTTATCGTCTGCTGTTGGGCGAAGTGTTTTTCTGGGGGCTGCCTGCGCTGCAATTTGTCCCCTGGCGGCAGTTCGCGTTTGATACGCTGCGCGCCGGCTATTTGCCACTCTGGAATCCCTACAACGGGGCGGGCGCGCCGCTGTTTGCCAATTACCAATCGGCGCTGTTGTACCCCTTGAACTGGCCGGGATTTTTTCTACCGCTGGCATGGCAGATGAGCGTTACTGCGGTGCTGCATCTGTTTATCGCCGGATGGGGTATGTGGGCGTTTACGGGACGGTTGGGGCTTCCGGCAGTTGGGCGCGGTTTAAGTACGCTGGCGTTTGGGCTGACGAGTTATCTGGTGGCGCGGTTGGGAACCTATCCCACGATCAGCGCGGCGGCGTGGCTGCCCTGGCTGCTGTGGGCGGTACTCGGTGTGCTGACGCGCCAGCAGCGGCGTGATTTGGGGTGGTTGGCCTTGTTTGCCGGACTGCAACTGCTGGCCGGGCACGCGCAAACCACCTGGTACAGTCTGCTGCTGGTGGGATTGTTTGCTGTCTGGTGGACAATAACCCATCGTCCCATCAACGGGCGGCGGTTGGTTCTGATTGTGGGCGCATTGCTGTTAGGCGCGGGTATCGCGGCACTGCAACTGCTGGCGACGGGGGAACTGCTGCTCCAATCCCAGCGTTCGGGCGGCGTGGATTATGATTTTGCGATGAATTTCAGTTATGCGCCGTCACGGGTGCTGAATCTGCTGTCGCCCAATATCTTCGGTAATCCGGGTGATGGCACATATATCACCAAAGGCGCTTTTTTTGAGGACGCGGTTTACATCGGCCTGATACCGCTGGTCTCGGCGCTGGCGGCGGTGGTGCTGTGGCTGTGGCGGAAACTGCGGCGCGTCGAATGCCCACCTTATTTTGTGACGGTAGCCTTCTGGCTGATCGTGGTGGTCATTGGGTTTGTGATGGCGCTGGGTAAAAACGCACCAGTATTTCCATTCCTGTACGAGCACATTCCGACGTTTGATTTGTTTCAGGCCCCGGTGCGCTGGCATCTCTGGACGGTGTTTGGCCTGAGTGTACTGGCGGGCATAGGTGTGGGCGCGTGGGAACGCGGTAAATGGCAGTTGTTCTGGACGCGGCTGCTGACGGCGGGTTGTCTGGGCGCGGTGCTGCTGGCGTTGTTCGCGCCGCGTTTTCTGCCGCCCGACGTTTCCGGTAATGATGGGGTACGGGTTCTGATCCAGGCCGTCATTTTTACGGGCATTATGGGCGCGCTGGCGGGGCGACTTAACGCTGATTCAGCCCGAACCCGGCACGCGCTGGCATTCCTGGTGGTCGCTGGCCGTGCTGCTGCTGGTGGCTTTTGATCTGGGCGCGGCGGCGCAGGGCTTGAATCCAACGATTTCGGGGAAGTTTTTTGACCGGGACATCTCGTCGGACGAAACCGGATATGGCCGAATCTATTGGCCGAAAGATGTGCAAGAGACGGTGATGTATGAGCAGTATTTGCCCTTTAAAGATTACCGGATTGCTATTCAGAACTGGCAGGATTTTCGTAACAGTGGTTTGCCAAATCTGAACCTGCTAGATTACGAACGGCTGTTGAATAATTTTGACCCCCTGCTGGTCGGGCATTTTGCCGATTACGTGGATTTGATTGAGACAAATGCGAGTCGTAATGAAAAATTATTACAAGCGGCAGGGGTCAGCGGTGTTTATTCAACTCGGGGAAAGTTAGAGCTAGAGCCTCAGCCTTCACAGGTGTGGTTTGTGGAGACGGTTTGCTGGCATCCTGATGGAGATTCAGTCGTGAAGGCGATAACTGACCCAACCTGGAATCCGGTAGCGCAAGTGCATCTGATGGGGGAAGGCGATTGTCCCCCGGTAACTAAAGAGAGCGAAATTACGGGGCGCTTAATTGATTGGAAACTCGCCTCCAATATGCTGCGTTTTGAGGTGCAGACTGAGACTGAAAGTGTGTTTTATATTCCTATCACAGCTTATCCCGGCTGGCGGGCGGGGGTAGATGGGCAAGAAACGTCGATTCTGCGGGCGAATCTGGCATTTATGGCGGTAGAAGTCCCTGCCGGAACGCAGGAAGTGCGGTTAGAATATCATCCCTGGTGGCTGATTCCAGGGGCGCTCCTCAGTCTGGTGTCCTTATTAGGAACGCTGATTTTATTCCGGTCAAAAAATCCGGTGCAGGAAGGATAGGGCGGGCATGATTTTTTCCCCGTTGCCCAACGGTCAGCGGTTGCAACTGCGCCTTTCGGAACGTCGTGTACTGCTGATGGCGGGCGATGTGCTGGCGGTCATCATTGCGGTGTTGATCGCGTTGTTTGTGTGGTCGGTAGTGGGGCGCTACCGGTTTACATTCGATTTTGTCTGGCCGCGCAGCCATTGGTTTGTGACGCTGACCGGCTTGTGGCTGTTACTCGCCAGCGCGAATGATTTCTACGAACTGCGCATTTCCGCCAGCCGGATGGCAACGTTCCAGCGGTTAGTCCTCATTACCCTGCAAATGCTGGTCATTTATCTGGTGGTATTTTTCCTGGCCGGATCGCTGCGGCTGCCGCGCCTGTTCATTCTGTATTATGGCGGCGCTTCATTTGTGCTGATTGCTGTATTCCGGCTGCTGAATCCCGCGCTGGCGGGATGGGCCAGCCAGCGGCGGCGGGTACTGGTGGTGGGGACCGACAGGGCTTCCGCCGCGATTATTAACACCATTGCTCAGGAAGCGCAGCAGGTATATGACATTCGCGGCATCGTGGGTGAGAATGGCAGCGGCGTCATCCAAATTGGCGACGTGCCGCTGCGGGGAACCGGAAAAGACTTACTCCGATTAGCCCATGAAGAGGGGGTGAGTGAACTGATTGTCACCTCCACCCATGCCCTGACCCCGGAAACCTTCGCCGGGTTGATGGACGCCTATGAGGCGGGGTTAACCATTGTGCCGATGCCGCTGCTGTATGAACGCATTACCGGGCAAGTGCCGGTGGAATACCTGATGAATAACTGGTCGGTGGTGCTGCCAATTGAAGGCGAAACGATCTTTGACCTATACCCGGTCATCAAACGGCTGACGGATATTCTGCTGTCGTTGGTGGGGGCTGTCGCGCTGGCGCTGCTATTGCCGCCGTTGGCGCTGATTATTAAGCTCGATTCGCCGGGAGCTGTGTTTTATTCGCAGGAACGGGTCGGCATTAACGGGCGGATCTTTCGCGTCTATAAATTTCGCTCGATGCGGGCCAATGCCGAGGCGACGACGGGCGCAGTCTTCAGCCGGGAAGGTGATCCCCGTATTACGCGAGTGGGGCGCTTTATGCGGAAAACGCGGTTGGATGAAGGGCCGCAGGTGATTAATATTTTGCGCGGGGATATGAGTGTGATTGGCCCGCGACCTGAACGCCCGGAGCATGTGCAGCGGTTAGTCGAGAAAATCCCGTTTTATCGCACGCGCCATATCATTCGCCCGGGGCTGACCGGCTGGGCGCAGGTGCGGTACAAATATGGCTCGACGGATGAAGATGCGCTGGTGAAATTGCAGTATGACCTGTACTACATTCGCCATCAATCCCTGGCGCTGGATTTAAATATTATGGTGCGGACTGTCGGCAAAGTCATCCGCATGGGCGGGACGTAACGCTATAACAGTGATACCCCAAACATCACCGTGAGAATCCAAATCGTGCTGTTGCGTAAAGCGCGAGGTTGATGTTTTTCGGCAGCGTACAAAATCAGCGCGATTTGCAGCCCGACGATAAACCGCAGAATCGCCAGTGGTTCGCGGTAGGTTGAAAACGGCACAAACGGCATAACAAAAGCGTTGGTGAACAATACAAAGTTATAAGCCGACCAGTGCGGCCAGTCACGCCAGCCGCGCCACAAGGCCCACAGGGTTGGGACAAGCACAAATGGAATCAACACGGCGCTGAAAATCGCCAGCAGGCCGAAGCGGGCTTCCGGCGGCGCGTCGGTGAGGATGCGGGCAATTCCCGCGAAGGGGATGATTTCAAACGGGGTCGCCAGCGCGCCGCCGCTGCCAATGCCAAAGGTTCCAAAGTGCTGATACAAGACGATTTGCCATACGGCAAACGGCAGCAAACTAATGAGAGCGAAGCTGAAAGCAATTTTGATCTGCCGCCGTGACAGCAGATATAAACCGTAACCAAAAGGAAACAGCAGCGTGGTTTCCCGCGCTATAGCGGCCAGCGCAAACAGCGCCGCACTCGGCAGCCAGCGGTCACGGCGGGCCAAGACGATGCCGCCGATGACCAGCGCATAAGCCAGCGGTTCGGGCAGGGTCAGCCGCACCGCGCCAAAGATGCCAATCGTCAGGCCATAGGTGAGGGCATACCACCGGCTGATTTTGAGTGTGGTCAGCAGGTGTTCGAGTAAAGCTGCGCCGACAGCCAACGAAACCAGATTGACCACGAGCAGCGTCCAGGGGAGCAGCGCTTCCTGACCGAGCGCCAGCAGTCGCCCCAGAATCGGCAGCAAAATCCGCTGGAACCGGTACGCGGGAACGTCAATGATGGACGCGGCGGTGGCGGGGTCACGAGCGATGTAATAGACAAACTGGCCGTCGTAACCTTCGCTGCCCGTTGGGTCATGGTCGCTGAAGCGCGTGCCAAGCGTGACCAGCGCCAGCGGGTCACCATGACGTAGGATGATAATCATGACATACAACAGGCAGAGAACCGTGACAATGAGCCAGGGACGGATGCGAGTCTGGGACATTCGGTGTATCCTTTCCAGCAGATTGATTCTACACCAAGGTTGCCGCTTGTGAGAAAACCTTCGGAATTTATTGTGCGCACGGTAGTGATTTTATTGTGCAGCTTTTTTTTGACCACCGGCGCGACCTTTAACAGCTTGCTGAGTCCTGAATTGAGTGCAACGACGCTGGTTTTTATGGCCGTCGTCGTGGTGTGCTGGCTGGTGCTGCGCTGGCGGCGTGGTTGGCAGTGGCACCGGACGCCGCTGGATGCCGCGTTTATCCTGTGGGCGGCGGCGTTTGGCCTGTCGCTGCTGGCAAACTGGGACGCAGGGCGGCGGATTGCCATTGGGCTGTGGTATGTCGGCGTGTATATCGGTTTGTGGTATATCCTGATGGATGCGTTGGCTAACAGCGGTATTCAGCGGGAGATGCTGGTGGATGGCCTGCTGGTCAGCGGTGTGGTTGTCTTGTTATTTGGTTATCTGCAATTAATCAATTGGGTGGGTGTACACGGTTTTAATCCACTGCCGCGCCCGGTGAGTGTTTTTGGTAATCCCAACTTTTTGAGCGCGTTTTTAATTGTCCTGATTCTATTTTTGCTGTCCCAAATGGTGGGTAGCCGCCGCCGTTTTAACCAGATTGTGCTGGGGGGCTATGCGGGGTTGGCGCTGGCGTTGCTATTCCTGACTTTTTCACGCGGGGCGTGGGTGGGGTTGGCAGCGGGCGGTGTGTTGTGGCTGGCGCTCGTACTGGCCGCGCGCGGGCTGCTGTCCGGGGAACGGTTGCTTGTAGGATTGGCAACAACTGGGCGGATAGCAAAGGTGGTTATTCTCATTGGCGGATTGAGTACCATCGTGGTGTTGGCGGCAGTGTCGGGTATTTTTGTGCGTTCACTGACTACGGGCGGGCGCGATGTGGGGCTGCGGACGGAATTGTATACGGCAGCCGTTCAATTATTTGTTGAAAAGCCGCTGACCGGTCACGGGTTGTTTACTTACGGGCGCGAATTGGTGCGCCTGCCGGGAATTGTGCCGGATAGACCGCATAGCCACGCGCATGATGCCCCACTGCATATTGCCGCTGAATTGGGGATCGTGGGGCTGGTCGCGCTGGCAGTGACGGTGGCGGTGATGGCGCGGGGAATGCGGGGGAATTGGAGGCAAAGCCCTTACCCCCCGCCCCTCCGCTGGCGCGTCAGGGAGAGGGGGGAGACTAGTTCTCTCGGACTCACTGGAAACACTTTTGGCAATCGGGCCGAGATTGAGCGGCAAACGATGTTGGCGGGTGCTGTTGGGGCGGTGGCCGCGTTTGCCGTTCACCAGCTAACTGATACTCCGGCGATGATGCCCGCGATTGCGCTAACCGGGTTAATCGCGCTGGTGCTGGCGTTAGCGCCAATGGAACCGCAGCCGATACAGGCGGCGTGGCGGCGCATGGGGCAACCAGTGGGGCTTATCGGGCTGTGGTTGATTATCCTGGTTGCAGGATTCTGGAGCAGTGGAATTTACCGGCAGTATATGGCCGTGCTGCAAGAAGTGGGGAAAACCGGCGATTACCATGTCGCGGCGGAGAACTTGCAGTCCGTCATTGAGGCCGACCCGTATCTGAGCCTGTACCATCTGGAACAGGGGTTTTTGTACGGAATGGCTGCCAGTACAGATGACACTGAGGCCGCACAAAAGGCGATCAAGGCTTACGAGCGATTTATCGAACTCGATCCTGGTTATGCGCTGGCCTGGGCGAACCTGGGCGCGCTGCGCTGGCAGGTTGGGGAGCGGGAGCAAGCGATTGCTGACATGAGCCACGCGGCGGAACTCGACCCGGAAAGCTGGCAGTATGCGATGAACGTGGGGATGTTTGTGGAGCGAACGGGTGATGTCGCCGCTGCCTGCACGGTTTATAAAAAAGCGCTCGAAACGTTTCCTGATGCGGCTTTGTATGCCCAATGGAGAGAGACGGATTTGGGGCGCAGCATTCTTGGAGAGGATACAAAATGTTGGTGGGAAGAAGTGGCCTGGGGGCAGCTGCCAAGTATTTATGATTTTAAGTTAACGATTCCGGCACGAGTTGCATTGCTGTTGCAAGCTGGTAACGTTGAGGAAGCGAAAATGGTTTGGGAGCAAACCGCGCAGCCATTTGCTGTCCCCTACAACATGATTAGGCTGCTTCTGGCTCTGGCAGACGGAGATCGGGAGACGGCGTTAAAGTGGCAGGTTGAGATTGAGCGTTTAGCGGTTACAAACACCGATCAAGCGTGGGTACATTTAGGGCGGGCACGGATATTGCGCTCTAACGGGGACGAGGTCGGAGCGGAAAAGGAACTGGATACCGCGCGAGAACTGCTGCACCGGGAGCCGCTGGCGAACGATGACGAGGACGCGCTGAATATTGCTTACGCACAGTTTTTGCGGCAGGCGATTCCGCGCTGGCTGTTGCCCCAGGTGTATTATCCGGTAGATAGCCCGGTGCTGTTGTTTTTAATCGAAAATACATGAAAGACTTAACGCAAAGACGCGAAGAGGCAAAGGCGCAAAGCGGTTATAATAATTTTGTATCTTTGCTCCTGTGTGTCTCGGCGTTACAAAATACGCTTTTTGAGGGTTTATGCGGCAATTGACAATGGAACGGGCGGCGGTCATCATCCTGTTTGCCTTGTTATTTGCGCTGGCGGCGCGAATTCCAACTGATACCGATACCTGGTGGCATATCCGCAGCGGCGAATATACGCTGACACACGGCATGATTTACGCCGATCCGTTTTCGTTCACTAAGGCGGGCCAACCCTGGATTAACCACAGCTGGGGCGCGCAGCTTATGCTGTACGGCGTGTGGCAGCTTGCCGGTAATTTCGGGCTGGCTGTTTACACGGCGGGATTGGCGACGGCGGGGATGGCGTTTGTCTATAAAATGTCGCCCGGTAGTGTCTATCTGCGGGCGCTGACGCTGGTTTTAGGCGCGGCGGCGGCGGCAGTCTTCTGGTCGCCGCGTCCGCAAATGCTGTCGTTTGCCCTGAGCGCGGGCGTATTGTATCTGCTGTGGCTGTATAAACGCCGAGGGATTGATCGTCTGTGGTGGCTGCCGGTTATCATGGGCGTGTGGGGTAATCTGCACGCGGGATTTTCCATCGGGTTTATTTTCCTGTTTGGGCTGATGGCCGGTGAAGTATTAAACCATCTGTTCCGGCCAGGGGCCGAAAACGTGATTTCTTGGGTGGGCCTGCGCAAGCTGGTGCTGGTGACGGTGGTTTCAGCGGCGGCGCTGGTGATGAATCCCTATGGCCTGCAAATGTTGGCCGTGCCGTTCCAAACGGTGAGCATCGGTGCGCTGCAAAACTTCATTCAGGAGTGGAATTCACCGAACTTCCATGATCGCTCGACATGGCCATTTATTGCGCTGCTGCTGGGTTTATTGGGGGCGGCAGGGGCCAGTCGGAAACGGTTGGATTGGACGGGTTTTGTGCTGGTGTCCGGCACCGCATTTATGGGACTGTCGGCGGGGCGGAATATCGCGGTGTTTGCCGTTGTGGCAACACCGATTTTGACCGAGCAGCTTGATGCCGTGCTGACCGAACGCAGTTGGGATATCCAGCCTATGCGCCGGGTGACACCCCGCCTGGCACGGCTGAATGCCGTTTTGGTGGCGGTGATTGTGCTGGTGGCGGCGGCCAAAGTGCTGTTGGTGCTGGATGCCAAAACAGTCCAGAAGGCGCAGGAAGAATCCTTGCCGGTAAAAGTAACCGAATATTTACAGTCCGAACATCCATCGGGGCCGATGTTTAACAGCTACAACTGGGGCGGCTACCTGATGTTTGCGCTGCCGGAGACGCCGGTTTTTGTGGATGGGCGCACGGATTTGTACGGGGACGATTTTTTGACAAATGTTTATTATCAAACGGCTGTTGGTGGCGAAACTTGGCGCGAGACACTGAACCAGTATGGTATCCGGTTGGTGGTTGTGGAAGCGGGCAGCGGCTTGGCGCGGCAACTGCGGGTTGAACCGGGCTGGACGCTCGATTATGAAGATCAGCAGGCGGTGGTATTTACGCGGGAGGCGGTAAATTGAGTAAGTCAACTTCTTCAACCCCTTCCCCCAACCCCCTCCCCGTACACGGAGAGGGGGAGAAGGATAGACAGAGACTCTCAGTATCTCCTAGTAGTACGATCAATTTGCCGGGGTTGTTAGGCGATTTCCGGCTGCTGGTGATTTTGTTTATTGCGTTTCGGGTTATGCTACTGCTGGCGTTTCAGCCGTTGGCGCTGGAAGGTGGCGAACGGGGCCTTACCACCGGTGGGGATTATCTGACCTATTTTAATATTGCCTCGCTCGCGGACAGCGTGGGCGCGCCGTTTCAAGCGTGGTGGAGCGAGTTTCCGCCAGGGTGGACGTTCCTATCGGTGCTGGTATACCAACTAACCGGCGGCAGTTATGCCAGTTATGCGCTGATACTTGGCGTGATAATGCTAACGTTTGATACCGGTAATCTGGTATTACTGCGCAAAATCGGGACACATCTGTACGGTGCGAATACCGGGATGGCGCTGGCGTGGATTTACGCCGGGCTGCTGGCTCCGCTGGTGTTTACTTTTTGGACGTTTGAGCCGCTGGTCGCCTTCTGGCTGCTGCTCGGTTTATGGTGGTTGCTGAAAAAACAGGAAACCCGTTCTGCCATAGCGGCGGCAGTGGGGGCGCTGACCAAATTTACCCCGGTGCTGCTGTTGGGGGCGGTCTGGCGTTTTCGAGAGAAACGGGCGGCAGTTCGGTACACAGTGGTCTTAATCGGGTTATTCGTGCTGGTGTATCTGCCGCTGTTCGCCACCAATGCTGCTATGACGCTGCCGTCACTGACGGCGCAGTTTAATAAAGCCTCGTACCAGACGGTGTGGGCGCTGCTGGATGGGAATTATCGTACCGGCAATTTCGGCCCGCTGACGGATCGAACTGATCCGGCGAAGGTGACTGTGACCCAGGGCAATCCGGCGGTAGTTCCGGGATGGCTGCGGTTGGGTGGGGCACTGGTAATTGGTTTGTTGGTGTTTGTCCGCACACGCCGGTTTGATGATCGCGGATTGGTCGCGTTTGTGACGATTACCCTGCTGGTTTTCTTTGTCCAGGCGCAGGGGTGGAGTCCGCAGTGGTTAGCGCAGATTGTGCCGCTGGTGCTGCTGTGCTTCCCCACGCGCGACGGGGTGCTGATTGTCATGCTGTTGAGCGCAGCCACCTTTACCGAATATCCGTTTTTGTTTTTGCGCACGGGCGAGACCGGCGGTGAAATTACCGGGGTGCTGGTGCTGCCGTTTACCGCGCTGGTGCTGGCGCGGACCGTCATGCTGGTGGGGTTGGGGGTGGCGCTGTACCGAAAACTGCGGCAGGAACCGGTCTTATAAATTTCTTCGGAAAATCTTTATACTTTCTTCATTATTATCAAGATTATCTCGGTGGTAGCCTGAGATAAGTACCTCACCACTCAGGAGCAGTTATGCGACCCGAACTTGAAATTGCACGGCAGTTGATCGAAGAGAAACAGTATGAAAAGGCCCGGATGGTCTTACAAAAGGCTGCCGGTGATCCGACGGCCCAAAAATGGCTGGATAAGCTGGATGAGATGTCGCCCAAAGTTCAACCGATAACCAAGTTAAACGATAATGGTAACGGTAATGGACATGCGGTTGGCGAAGGTTGGCAGTATGCCGCGCTGGAAGTCAAGCGTGCCTATGGCTTGCAGTATCGTTTTAACGGGGCGGCACGGGCGGAGTGGAAAGACCAGCCGATTTATTATGCCCTCAACGAAGTCGGGCGCGATGGCTGGGATTTAGTTAACTTTGAGAGTAAAGAAGAAACGACGGTTTATATCCTGAAGAAACAGGGTATTGCCCTGGAAAACAAGAAGGCCGACGTCTGGGATCAATAATTCGCTCCATCAAAAAGAATAATACCGCAATACTGCTGTGCATTTTGCTGGTGGCGCTGGTTTTACGCCTCATCAATCTGGGAGGGCGCGCCCTCTGGTATGACGAGGCTTTTGCCGTTTTGTTCAGCGAGAAAGGGCTGAACGCCATGCTGTATGGCACGCTGACACCCGTCGTTGGCGGCGCAGCCGATATTCACCCGCTGCTGTATTACAGCACCCTCAACGTCTGGATGGCGATTTTTGGGCAGAGTGCCGTTGCCGTCCGGCTGTGGAGCGTGGTGTTGGGTGTTGCCACGATAGGGAGCCTGTATCTCTTAGGCCGCGACTTGTTCGGCCCCAGAATTGGATTAGCGGCGGCGTTTATTACAGCGATTATGCCGTTCCAGGTGCAGTATTCGCAGGAAACGCGCATGTACGCGCTGCTCGGTTTGCTGCTGGTGGCGGCGACCTGGTGTGTGGTGCGAGGCAGCCGTTTGGGACAACTATACCAGTCATCCCCGGACGAAACCGAAAAGGGCTTCAGCGTTTGGTGGCAGCAGTGGGGCTGGTGGCTGGCGTTCGGGGTGCTGGTTGCGTTGGCGATGTATACACAGCAGTTGGCGGCGTTTTATCTGGTGGCGCTGGGGCTGGTTCCCATCCTGGCGCGGCGGC
>DATALK010000399.1:0-7226 GCA_036261085.1 Phototrophicaceae bacterium
CCTCGAAGGCGCCAATGCGCTGCTCGACGAAGCCGGGATTGTTGACACCGACGGCGACGGCTGGCGTGAACTGGATGGCAAGAAGTTGAGCTATGTGGCGACCTGCCCGAACGGCTGGTCGGACTGGCAAGCGGCCATCGAAGTCGTGGCTGCCGCTGGTAAGGGCATTGGGATTGACATCACTTCCAACTTCCCCGAGTGGTCTGTGTACCAGACCGTTGTCACCAAGTCGGATGCCCCGCTGCCCGAAGGTTACGACATCTTCATGATGTGGAGCGATGGCGCTGGCCCGACGCAGCCGTGGAGCCGGATCCGCAAAATGATGAGTTCCGAATTCAACGGTATGACGAGCAACTGGAACGGCAACTGGGGCGGCTACGCGAATCCGGCAGCGGATGAGATCATCCTGGCGATCCCTGGCGAAACCGATCCGGCCAAACTGAAGGAAATGTACACGGAACTGGTTAAGATTTACCTGACCGACGTGCCCTCCTTCACGCTCATGTATCGTCCGCAATCCTTCCACACGGTTAATGAAAGCGTTTGGACCAACTTCCCGTTTGACGGTGATGGCACCAATCCGCCCGTCCCGCCGCTGGACCTGACGGATGGTTGGAGCATTGCCGGTCTCTATAACCTGGAACTGGTCAACCCCTAACTAAGTAACTATACAGCGGGTGGCCGTCACTTCAGTACGCTGACTGCCGTCCGGGGAACACAAACCCCGGGCGGCAGCCTCGAGGTGACGGCCACCTCATCGTTATCTCCCATCGAGTTTACGAGGAGCACTGGGTTGAAAAGTTATCGAGATTATTTCCTGAAAAAGCTCATTTGGTTCATTGTCACCCTGGTGGTTGCCTTCACCTTAAATTTCATTCTGCCCCGGCTCATGCCAGCAGACCCGGTGGCGGCCATTGCCGCCCGGATGGCCCAGGGCATGTCTAATGCCAGTGGCGTTCAGGCGGTGTACGAGCAATATACAAAATTATTTGCTACGGACAAACCCATCGTAGAGCAGTACTTTATCTACATCCAAAATGTCTTTCGTGGCGATTTTGGTTTCTCCATCAGCCAGTACCCGCGAACTGTCGCTGATGTGATTAAGTCTTCGATCTGGTGGACTGTGGCGCTGCAATTTCCCGCCATCCTGGTCGGTTGGTTCCTGGGGAACACCCTCGGCGCGCTGGCCGCTTACCTCCGTAAGGGCTTTGATAAAGTCCTGATGCCAATCAGCCTTTTCCTGAGCAATATCCCGCCATTTGGGATGGCGGTTATTTTATTGGTAATTTTTGCCGTCAATCTGAAATGGTATCCCACTTCTGGCGGTTACGATTACGACATGGTTGCTAATAACAGCCTGGATTTTATCAGGTCGGTTATTGTTCACTATCAACTGCCCTTCTGGTCAATTGTGTTGATTACCATTGGGGGTCAGGCCATCGGGATGCGCTCCATGGCAATCTATGAATTGAATGCTGATTATGTCAAGTATGCGCGATTTCTGGGCATCAAAGACAGCAAGATCATCCGGTACGTTTTCAGAAACGCGATGCTGCCCCAGATCACCGGTTTGGCACTGTCTATCGGCACGATGGTCGGGGGGGGCGTTAGTCGCTGAGATCATCTTCAGTTATCCGGGGCTTGGCTCGACCTTGCTGACAGCCGTCTTAGGGGGCGATTACCCACTGATTTCGGCAGCGACGCTCATTATCACCATCATGGTGCTGGTCGCATTTTTTGTCCTTGAAATCCTCTACGGGCTGATTGACCCGCGCATTCGAGCCGCTCAATCAGAATAGGCGGCGCTACAACCATGAACCATACGCTTAAACAAGTCTTTCGATCCGGTAAATTTCTCATCGGCTTTGGAATCTTTACGGTCATTTTACTGACCGTCTTGGTCTACCCGCTGTTTGTCAAAGATCCGCCGTTGCAAATCCTCAGCCGGGGAACCTTCCTGCCACCCGGAATCTACGTGAACCTGTACGACAGCATCAATTCTTCCACCCGGTACACCGTGATTCTGGATGATGCCGCCGCCCGGCGCATCGCCGCGAAGTTGAATGCGGATGACCGCGTGGCGATGCGGAAATGGCTGATCGGCAAGGGGCTTCCCGAAGCCGAGATTGATATTGAAGATACCGTTAAACTGATCGAACTGTGGGAAAACAACTTTGACCCCACCGTCCGTATCGCTGGAATGAAAAATGCGGATCGCAATTACTACATCCGGCTCAACACCAATCTGGATGGGCTGCTCGCCACCGAAGACGCGGTGATTGCCACTAAGAATCAAGAGACCGGGGCGCTTGAGGAAAACGGTCTCATCAGCCAAATGGAATATATCAATATCAGCGAAGTGGCAAATTCCCGCCTATTCCCCCTGGGAACGGATAACTTTGGCCGGGATGTGCTGACGGAATTGGTGAGCGCTACCGGCGTCTCCCTGACCATCGGGCTGGTGGCCGGGTCGGTTGCTACTACTATCGGCCTCATTTTGGGGTTGGTATCCGGGTATATGGGCGGCGCGGTTGACGATGTGATTGTTTTTATCACCAACCTGTTCACCGTCATTCCTAGTTTTGTGCTGCTAATTCTGATTTCATTCAGCATGGGCCAGGAACATCGCGGCGCGTTCACTATCGCCGTTGTTATCGGGCTGACCTCGTGGACATGGACGACCCGAGCGGTGCGCGCCCAGGTGATTTCACTGCGCAACCGCGATCATGTTAACCTGTCAAAGTTATCCGGGCATTCAATCGCCTACATCCTTTCGATGGATATTCTGCCCTACATTGCGTCCTATGTGGTGATGGCGCTGATCCTGCAAATCTCCTCCGGCATCCTGGTGGAAGCCGGGTTGTCCATCCTGGGTTTAGGCCCCCGCACAACGGATGTCCCCACGCTGGGACTGATGATGAATTGGGCGATGATCTACCAGGCGCATATCATGGGTAAATGGTGGGCGTACTTCCCGGTGATTCTCACCATTGCTTTGATTACGTTCTCGATGAACCTGATGAACACCGGCCTTGACCAGGTATTCAATCCCGCGTTACGGGATTAAGCGATCACATCTATGTCAAAAGTTATGTTAGAAGTCAATGAACTGACAACGAAATATATCACCCGCTTTGGGGAACCCATTTATGCCGTTGATCATGTTTCCCTGAAAGTGGAAGAGGGCAAATCATTAGGCATTGCGGGTGAATCCGGCTGCGGGAAATCTACGCTGGCCCTCAGTCTGATGGGGTATTACTTCCCACCACTGCACTATTCCAGCGGGGAAATCATCATTGATGGGCGCAATATTTCGGGAATGGACCCGGATGAGGTGCGCCGAACCATCTTAGGCAACGAGATTTCCTATATCCCCCAGGCGGCGATGAACGCGCTTAATCCCACACAAAGGGTCATCAACCTGATTGAGGATGTCATTCTCGCGCATCATCCCAAGACCACCAAAAAAGAAATCTACGACATGGCGCGGGAGCGTTTCGAACTCCTGGGGCTGCCAGCGGAAGTGCTGCAAAAATATTCCGTCGAGTTATCCGGTGGGATGAAACAGCGGACGGTGATCGCCACCTCGGTCATTCTATCCCCCAAAGTGCTGATCGCCGATGAACCCTCCTCCGCGCTGGATGTGACCTCGCAGAAGATGGTCATCAAGATGATCCTGGATTTGATGGACAAAGGCATCATCAAGTCGCTGGTTTTTATCACGCACGAGCTGCCCCTGCTCTACAATGTCACCGACGATATTATGGTCATGTATGCCGGACAGGTGGTTGAAAAAGCCAGCGCCGACGAGGCGGTTTTCGACCCCATCCACCCCTATACCAAAGCGCTCATGGGGTCCATTATCGTCCCCGAAAAAGGTCTGCGGGATGTCAAGCTAACGGCAATTCCGGGGACACCGCCCAACCTTAAAAACCCGCCATCAGGCTGCCGGTTTGCGGATCGGTGTAAATTTGCCATGCCCGAATGCCGGGTCATGTCGGTCAATCCTCGTGATATTGCGGGGGGCCGCACCTATCGCTGTATCATCCCCGAAGCAGACCTCAGAAAGGCTTACGAACATGAAGAATGATTCGATCATCCTGAGTGGCAAAGGTGTCACCAAGGTTTTCGGTTATGGCGCGCGCCGCACCGTCGCCGTTGATCACGTTGATTTCAGCTTCAAAGCCGGTGAGGTCATCTCCATTGTCGGGGAATCCGGCAGTGGAAAAACCACCCTCGCTAAGATGCTGCTAGGGCTAATCATGCCCACCGAAGGCGAAATTTACTTCGATGGGAAACTCCGCGACATCCGCAAACACCAGGAAAAGCGGGAATACTGGAAAAACGTCCAGGCCATCTTCCAGGACCCCTTTTCCTCCTACAACATGTTCCGAAAAATTGATGCCGTGCTGTTAGACTGTATTCGGATGCGCGGCGGTGGCCGCCTCTCCTACGACGAAAAGCGCGAGCTGATGGAACGGGCCTGCCGGTTTGTCAATTTAAAGTTTGACGAATTGACCAACAAATATCCCTTTGAACTGTCGGGGGGGGCAGCAGCAGCGTTTGATGATTGCCCGTGTCTTTTTGCTGAGTCCAAAAATTCTGCTGGCGGACGAACCCACCTCCATGATTGACGCCTGTTCGCGGGCGACCATCCTGGATATGCTGATGGTGCTGCGCAGCGAAATTGGGATGACGCCGATTTTTATCACCCATGATATTGGCCTGGCCTACTATGTGTCGGACACCGTCTATATTATGGAACATGGCAAAATCGTGGAGAGCGGGTCTGCTGATGAAGTCATTTTGAACCCCAAAGAGACCTACACTCGGCGATTACTCAATGATGTGCCCAAACTGCACGAAGAATGGGATCTTTCAACCGTATAATTACGGCGAAACGCGGAGCGGCCCATCGGCATCCAATTAAGGTAGCAGTTGACGCCGCCGGACGCTGAAAGCCGTCCGGCTACCCCTGGATAAGCCGCCTCAAGGCGGCTGAAACACCCGATAATCGCCCAAGCAGCCCGCTTGCAGCGGGCTTAAAGACGCCGTCGCCAGGGGACTTCCAGCCCCTGGCGATTAGCTTAACGGCTAATCGCTGGCCTGGATTTTTCCTCGCGCTAAGGCTTCGAAATAGGTTGGATCGCCGACCTGTCCGCCCTTGAGATTAACTTCAATCCCATCCACCGGTGATCCGGGCGCAAAGGCCCGGCACAGCGGCGCGCCGGGGAAGAGCGGCGCGATCATCTCCACCGCCTCAAGGCCCAGTTCTCTGGCGACAAAGCTGGAGGTATCGCCGCCAGCAATCACCAGACGTTGCACCGGAAACTGGGCTAATGCCCAACGCGCCGCCTGTCCTAAAACCTTGCCCAAAATCTGAGCAGTTTGGGTGCGGATGGTTGGCGCGTCCCAGCCTTTTTTCGTGAGGAGGGCTTTGATTTGAGGGATGCGCGGATCATCGGGGCCTTTGGCCGTGTGAACAATCACACTTTCACCCGTCTGCAAACTGGAAACAATTTTCTGTTGATACGCGGCAACCCAGGCTTCGGCCTCTTCATTTTCGATCACCTGTGCATCAACCGCGATTTCCGCAAACCCCACGCTAACGGCCCATTCAATCTGGGCGGCGGTGATGGGCGAAACACTCCCGGAAAGCACCAGCAGCGGGTGACAGGCGGCGACGGGTTTCCATTGGTTTCGAGGGCTGAATAGCTGCTGTTTGGCCCAGAAATCACCGAGCGCCTTTTCAATGCCCGAAGAGCCAACCGAAAAAAGCGGGGAACATTCGCCCGCTTTTTGATCCAAAACCTCACCAATCGTCACCATCTGATTTTCGTATAACGCATCAAAAAAGATGATGCGGTTCCCTGCCGCCATTTCAGCCTGGAGTTTTGCCAGGATTTCGCGGGTGGGTTTGCCCAGATCGAGCAGATCAATCAACCCCATCGGCTGGCGGGTCTGCTGCGCCAGGTGCAGCCGCAAGTCGCTTTCCAAAGCGGGCGTGATCGGGTGCGCCCGCATCGAAGGATGCCGGTCAAGCCGGTAAATCGCGCCCTGACTGCCGATACCCATCCGGGCATACAGGTTGCCAAAGGCGGAATACCGTCCGAGGTGCGGCGCGGCCACCAGGACGGGCGTGAATTCATTGGGAAAAATCCGCGCGCCGGTAGCAATAGCGGTGCCGATATTCCCAATTTCCGGCGAAGAATCAAACGTCGAGCAGACTTTATAATGGACATGCCGGGGCTGTAATTCCGCTAACACCGCAAACGCCTGACTGAGGGTTTCGGCCATTGCAGCGGGGATCATGGCGCGGGTCAGGCCCGCCACCCCAATGGCATCCAGCTTGCCAAAACGATTGATCCTTTCGGGGGTGGGATGATCCAGAAACAGGATCGTTCGGAGACCGGCACGGCTCAGAAATTCGAGCGCATCCGTCGAGCCGGTAAAATCGTCGCCATAAAAGGCGAGCAACAGCTTTTGGTCTTCAGCCATTAAAGTTCTTTCCCGAATTTTTCCACCGACTCGCCAAATTCCCGATACATCTGGGCCGCCGCTTCGAAGGTGTAGCCGTTAACGGCACTCTCCCAGGCTTGGCGTAAGGCGCGCACGCCGCCCGCCGGGCCGGAAGGATGCGCCATAATGCCCCCACCGGCCATATACAGCAGTTCCGTCGTGCGGGTTCTTTCATAAGTTTCAAAAGCCTGGCCGCCCCATTGCCCCGACGAAACCACCGGTAAAATCGCTTCATTGCTCAAAAACGGGGTCAGGCAGGCTTTAATGGAACGCACCACCGAATCATCCGACTCCCAAAACTTGTTTTTAATGCCGTTGACGTGCAGTTGGTCAACCCCCGCCAACCGCCAGATTTTGTTGTAAGCCGGGAAGTTGATACCCAACAGCGGATGCCGGTTGAGCATTCCCCACCCGTTGCGGTGGCCGTGAATGGACAACGCGCCCCAATCGCAGACGTGTTTGACGCCCGCCCAGCCCACGCTGTTGATACTGAGCAGCGCGCACGTTCCACCCGCTTGCAGCACGGTTTCGTAGTTGGCTTTCATGGTTTCCAGATCGCCAGTGATGTTAAAGGCATACATGATTTTTTTGCCCGTTTTCTGGGCAAAATCATTGATAACCTGCATGACTTTCTCGACCCGCACCGCAAACGGTGAATTCGCGGTGGCGGCCATCAATCGTTTTGGCAAGCTGGATGCCATTGGGGT
>DATALK010000400.1:0-1534 GCA_036261085.1 Phototrophicaceae bacterium
GCCGCCGCCAGACGATCTTTAAAACCGGGCAGATCGTCCGCCGCCGCCAAGGCGGATAACGTCGGGAACACCGCTGAGCCGACACTCTGCGCGATAATACCGAGCACAGAAAACATCAGCGTGAAGGCCGTGCGCAGCGCCGTGTAACTGCCCTCGATCATGGGCGCGGTCAGGATGATGTTGACAAAAAAGTTGACCTGGACGACGGCCAGTCCCAACACGCGCGGCCCCATCAAGGCCAGCACGCGCACCACACCGGAAATGCGCGGGTCGGGCAGTGGCCGCAGGCGGGCGCGAATCTGGAACAATCCCGGCACTTGCACCGCCAGATGCAACCCGGCGCTTAAAATTGCGCCATAAGCCAGCCCATAGACGTTCGCATTTCCTACCTGGGCCACACCGGAAACCGGCGGGAGTGCTGGCGCAAGCAGCAGCGCGCCAATCATGATGCCGATGTTGTTCATACTGATCGCCAGCGCGGGCAGCAGGAACACGCCGTGAGATTGCAGAATCCCCATCACCAGACCGCTGATGCTGAAAATGAACGGCGTAACCATCATCAGCCGCGTCAAATTAATGGTCAGGGCTTGCGCTTCCGGTGAGCGCCCCGGCAGCAGCACACTGCCGACCAGCCAGGGGGCCAGGATAATCACCAGCAAACCCAGCACCCCCGCCGCCAGCGCCGCCAGGGTCATCACGCCGCTGGCAAGCCGCCACGCCTGCTCTTCGTCCTCTTCGCGCAGCTTGGCGTAAATGGGGATAAACGATGATCCCAGCGCGCCCCCCGCCACCAGCACAAAAATCAGTTCGGGAATTTGCTGCGCGGCGTAAAAAGCGTCCAGCGCTTCGCTGGTGCCAAACTGCCGTGACACAATCAGGACGCGGATAAACCCCAGCACGCCGCTGGCGAGAAAACCGAGAATCACCACTAGTGCGGCGCGGGCCACCTGGCGGTTGGAAAGAGCGCGAGATGCGGTCAAATGAAACCTCTTTGGATTTTTAAGATGGGTTCTGGACATTAGCGGCTAGGTTAACCGCAAAACCCCATCATTTTTAATTCAGCCATTAAAACAAAAAACTCGTTGTGAATTCACAACGAGTCTACCTTATTTTGATGTCTGGCTGTAGCCCTTAATCCAGACCGGGCGGCGGTGGCGGCACGTCGGGTAGATGGGGATGAATCGGATGTTCCTTATCGCTGTCCTTGATTTCCGGGAAAGTTGTTTCAGGATGGCTGGCGGGTGTATCAGCCAGCAGCGGTTCCGGTTCTGCCACTTTTCGTTCGCTGATAAAAATGGGCTGAACCTCCGCCTGCGCGGCTTCTTCTACCGTTGGTTTGTGCGCGACCATGATCGAGATCACATCCACCGGCCTGGCCTGCCCCAGTTCATCCATCATGTCCGCTACCGAATGTTCGACCATGCGGGTTAATCCGGCCGCCGCCATATAGTCAACGGCGGTTTCCACCGAGGGCATCATACCGGGAACATTGCCGACCATCCGCAGGACAAATGAGGCCACCGTGTTAACGTTC
>DATALK010000406.1:0-6091 GCA_036261085.1 Phototrophicaceae bacterium
GCCGCCCTGGCCGTTCCGTCAGATTCATGTCCATAATGCCGTCAGCGGGTTTAATCTGAAGCCGGAAGAGGTCGAAAAGGCCATTAAACTTTCTGAAGAAAAATACTGTTCGGTGTCGGCCACGCTCCGACAGGCAGTTGCCATTACCTATGATTTTGAAGTGCTGGATGCTGTGCTCGCGCCAGCGTAATGAGTGGGGCGGCCCGATGTGGCCGCCTATAGGCATCAACTTAAGACTCGCCGGTGCGCCGCCCTGGGTTTAAACCCAGGGCTACCAGGAAAAACCAAGCCCGCTAAAGGGGCTGATAAGAATTTGGTCGAGTGTTAACTAGCTCCTTTGGTGCGGCTCTAAGCCGCCGCAGGCGGCCAATTCAGCCAGACGGCTTTAGCCTCTGGCGGCAAAAAACGCTTAACCTGATGTTTATTGGCGGCCCGATGTGGCCGCTCTCTAAACGGATTTTATCGGATAAGGAGTCCTATGATTATCAGTGATAACGACGCGGCTAAACGTGACCTGCTGCAAGCGGCGCGCGTGATCGCGGTTGTCGGTCATTCCGATAACCCCGAACGCACCAGCTACCAGATTGCCCAGTATCTCCGCCGCGCGGGGTATACGGTCTACCCGGTCAATCCGCTGGTGCAGGAAATTGACGGCCAAAAAAGTTATGCTTCTTTGGCGGAAGTTCCCGAACCGATTGACATTGTGGATGTGTTCCGCCGCTCCGAGAATCTGCCGGAAATTGTGACCGAAGCGATTGCTGTCGGGGCCAAAGCGGTGTGGGCGCAGCTTGGTGTGGCTGACGAAGCGGCAGCCGCGCAGGCCAGCGCTGCCGGGGTCGCGGTGGTGATGGATCAATGTATTAAAATCGAACACGCACGGTTGCTGCATTAACAATAATCTGTGCTACAATCAACCTAAATCGTCAGATCAATGGGAACACGGGCGTGTTGCCCGTGCCCCAGTGTTTAACCAGGGGGTTCTATCCACATGAGCGCCCGGCAACCCAAAAGTGATTCTGAACGTGAGCGCGCCCAGCGCATCCTCGACCAGCAGATTCGCGCCCGCGACCCCGGTGTGTCTAAAATCAAAGGCTACGATTGGAGCAAACACGCCAAGCGCAGCCAGCAGGTGCAGCAGGCCCGCCAAAAACCGCTGCTGGTGGAACTTTTTGATGTGCTGCCGCGCCGCTGGAAAGGGGCAGCAGTGGGCCTGCTCCTCAGTCTGATCCCCTTGATTGCCGCCCTGATTTTTATTGCCCCGCCCTGGCAAATCCTGGGGCTGCTGCCGCCGCTGTTGTTTGGGGTTGTGGGGTATGTCCTCGGTAAAGTGACAGAGGATGACCTCAAAAAGTGGTGATCCGGCTGTGAAAATTGGTTATAAGTGCGTTTGACTAGCGTAACAATTCACCTACGCGCGGGTTTTGCTCACGGCGCGATTTTATTTCAGGAATATAATTATTTGAATAGTCCAACTTGTCAGGGGTTTGTAGTTGTCTTATGCGTCACTTTTTGTCCCGCTGGTTGAGTTTCTTAACGTTACCAACGTTTGATGAAACGACCTTTGACGCGGCTCACTTTTTAACCCGATTTGCGGCGGGACCGCTGGTTATCTCCCTGATTATCGCCGCGATTTTACTTTTAATTGATCCCGCTCAAACCAGCCGCGCCGCTTTTTTTACACTGGGCGGTCTGTCGTTTTTGCTCATTTTTTACCTCAGTAAGCACGGAAAGGTGCGCAGCGCCAGCCGGATTCTGATCCTGATGATGTGGTTGTTTACCACCCTGGCGGCGCTCACGCTGGGCGGCATCCGGGCGGCAATGGTTGGTTACTATATGCTGGTAATCACCGCGCCGTTTTTGTTAGGGGCGCGGGTCGGCATCTTCATCAGCCTGCTGGTGGTATTTACGGGTGGCGTAATGACGGGCCTGGAAACGCAGACGACCTGGTTGCCCACTTATCACCCGCCAACGGCTGCCGCTGCCTGGGTGATGTATAGTTTTGGCGCGCTGGTGATGACTTTGGTGGTGAACTTTTTTGCCAATGCTTTTGTTCAGTCAGTGCAGCGGGCGCGCCATGCCGAAGCCCAATGGCGGGGTCTGGTGCAAAATTCGCCAGATATTATTTTTGAGGTGGATCAGGATTACCGGGTGCGGATGGTGAATCGCGTGCCGGTGGGCTGGGGGACGGGTGATATTATCGGGCAGCGGTTTGATGAATTGGCGCTGCCGGAGTATCGCGCGGCCATCCGGCAGGCATTGGAGCAGGCAGCCCAAACGCTTAAGCCCAGCCACGTTGGTTATTATCCTGAGACCAGCCCCATCTGGTATTCCATCCTGATTAGTCCCATTGTTCAAAATGGTCAGATGCAGTCCTTTATCCTCAACGCCCGTGATGTGACTGCCAGCCGTCAGGCCGAAGAATCGCTGCGCGCGAGTGAAGCCAAGTTCCGTCAGATTGTGGAAAGTGTGCCGGTTGGTCTGCATATCTACCAGTTGGAAAGCGACGGCAAACTGATTTTCGGCGGTGGCAACCGGATGGCCGATACCATTTTACACACCAGCCATGAGGCGCTGGTTGGTAAATCCTTTGAAGAGGCGTTTCCCATGCTGACGGGGCTGCCGCTGGTAGATATTTATAAACGGGTCGCGGCTACTGGCGAACCCTGGCAGACGGATGAATTTACTTATGAAAGCCGCCACAAACATATTCTGGAAATCACCGCGTTTCAAACCGCTCCGGGGCGGATTGTCACCACTTTTCAGGACATCACGGCCCGCAAACTGGCCGAGGAAGTGTTAACCCGCAGCGAAGCCAATTTCCGCGCGCTGGCCGAACATTCACCGGCGGGCGTTTTTACCCTGGATGATGCGTTTAAGTTTATTTACGCCAATCCCGAACTGTGCCAGATCACCGAGTACCCGCACGAAAAAATGATCGGCCTGGATTTCCGCACGCTGTTTACGGAAACGGATCGCGGCTGGATGACTGAGCGCTACCTGCGCCGCCAGCGCGGTGAGGAGCCGCCCCAGCGTTACGAAGTGGACATCATCACCGGGCAGGGGCAAAAGAAACGCTTGGAAATTAGTGTGGCGGCGGCGGTGGATGCCGATGGTCGGATGCGTTCGATGGGGCAGGTGGTGGACCTGTCGCCGCGCGTGCAGGCGGAACAACGCCGTCTGGAACTGGCGCTCGAAAAAGAAAAATTAGAGCTGATGCGCTCCTTTGTCAGCAATATGACGCATGACCTGAAAACGCCGCTGGCGAATATCCAAACCAGTCTGTATTTGCTGGAACGGTATACCGATCCCCAGAAGCGCCAGGAAAAACTGAATCTCATTCGAGATCAGGCCAAGCTGCTCGACCATCTGATTCAGGATGTGCTGACCATCTCGCGGTTGGAGTATCTGCCGGAACTGGAACTGGAAGCGACCAATGTAAACGATATCGTGCAGCAGGTGGAGGCCGAACTGCATCCTGGTGCGGAGAAAAAGCAGCTCCAGGTGGAGATTCAGCTTGACCCCGAACTCCGCCTTGTTAATGCTGATGCTGACTCATTGGCGCGGGCGATCACGAATCTGCTGGAAAATGCGATTAACTATACGCCAGAAGGCCGGACGATCACGATTCGGACGCAGCAAAAAGCAGATGCGGTGGTGATTGCCGTGAGCGATATGGGGATCGGCATCAGCCCCGCCGATTTGCCCCAGATTTTTAATCGCTTCTACCGCACGCTGGCGGCGCGGGAAACCGTGCGGGGCGGGTCGGGGTTGGGGCTGGCGATTGTCAAACGGGTGATTGACATGCACAAGGGTCAGGTTGAGGTTGAAAGTGTGGTCGGCCAGGGCAGCACCTTTCGGCTGCTCCTGCCGCTCAAAACGCCCGTTTCAACCGTTAATGGCCGGTGTTAAAGACGCGGCGCAAACTCCTAGAATCGGTAGGGGAGCGCCTGTGTGCGCTCCCCTCGCCGAGAAATCCCATCTGCCTGATTCGGCTTCGGCTGCGCCGCGCGAACCTACACCGCCGCTGTTTCTGGCACGAGGATGGCTTCCACGTCCAGGTTGATGGTGATGTCTTTGCCCACCAGCCAGCCGCCGGTTTCCAGTGCCATGTTCCACGTCAGGCCAAAGTCTTCGCGGTTAATTTTGGTCGTGCCATGAAATCCGGCGCGTTCGTCACCAAAGGGACTCTTGGCGCGGCCCAGCAGTTCGGCTTCAATCTTCACCGAACGAGTCACGCCGCGAACGGTCAGATCGCCGGTGATGGTCGCCTGCGTGCCGTCCGCATTCGGTTCGACTTTCGTGCTTTTGAAGGTGATGGTCGGGTAAGTCGCCACATCCAGAAAATCCGGGCTTTTCAGGTGATTATCGCGGTCTGCCATGCCGGTAGAAGTCATCGAAGTGGTATCAATCACCACTTCCACCGAGGCCGCTGCGGGCTGGTCGGGGTCGTAATCAAGCGTACCGGTGACATTTTTAAAGCCGCCGCGCACGGTGGTAATCATCATGTGGCGAGCCGAAAATTCTGCTGCTGTATGACCTGGGTCGAGTTTCCATTGAGCCATAATCGTATTCCTCTCATATCGTGTCCCTTGAAGTGGACTGTAGTCCGTTTACAAGAGTTATCATACTACCATTTGTGTCAGATGCGCGTGAGAGGATTATAAGAAAACGGACGCAAGTCCGTTTGAGTTTGCTGAGATTTTTGTGAGGGGATGTAGATATTCTGATGGTGGGGATCGCGGATGTGTAGGGGAGCGCCTACGTGCGCTCCCGATAGACTCGTAAACGGTAGGGGCGGGTTTCTAAACCCGCCCCTACAAAAAACATCATAAAATTTTATCGCTGCGTTATCGTTCCCCTAGCTCACTCATTAATGCCAGGATCGCTTTCTTTAAATCGGCACGCAGTTTTTCGGTTCCGGCAATCGAATCTTTGTACTCAATCAGCCGTCGCCCTTGAATATCGAATGGGGCATCTTTAACATCTTGGGTAATCAGGATATACGGTTTGCCGAGGGTATGCGCAATTCCCAGTTCATAAAAGACATAGGCATTGCGACCTGTACAATCCGCGATCACTATCTGGCAGGCGTTTAACGCACTCCAGATTTCCTCCATAATGTTGTGATGCGAAAAGAAATCATCACCTCGCTTAATGCCTTTTTTCAGGTTTAAATCCGAGTCACTTTCCAAAGGTTTGATGACAGATTCGTAGACCGGCTTAAATTCTTCGGCAAAAGGCATGATAACGAAAATATCACATTGAAATTGTGGAGCAGTGGAGGGACACCCGAATATGGTCAGCTTTGATGTTTTTTCTCGTCGTGTAGTCTCACGACCAGATAATTTTGTTCGCCAATCACTTTCCACATTAAGTACTTCAAGTTTTGCCTGGACAACAATAACGCTTTCTTCATTAGAAAATATGGCTTTAAATGCTTTCTCAGTGGCTTCTACTATTGGTGGTTTGGATTCTTCCGTTTCGCTTAAAAACTCTTCATAGATTGCGCTGGGTGCATCAATGATTATCTCGAGTGTTTGGTAGACGATATCAGGATCATCCCAATAGCCATCAGGAATACAACGCTGACTGGTGAAAATTGAGCTAATCCGGCATAAAGATAATTTAAAAGCTAATTCTTGCTTGTCACCTTCCAAAAGGTAATGAACAGCAGTTGCTAAGAGATTTTCATAGTCGCCAATGGTGTAATTCATACCCTCTATGCCTAAAAAACATTGCTGTTTATCATGTTCTAATTGTACACATTTCTGTTTATATATCACTCCCTCGGCACGGCCATCGCTAACGCCTCGGCCAGATTCCGCGCTTCGAGCAGCTTGAGATTCGGGGGCAGGCTTTCGATTTTGCGGCGGGTTTTGGGCATCAGCACGCGCTTAAATCCCATTTTAGCGGCCTCATTCAAGCGTGCCGGGAGCTGCCCCACCGCGCGCAGTTCGCCGCTGAGGCCGACCTCGCCCACAATCGCCAGATCCGCGGGAACGGCTTTGTCGTAATAGCTGGAGGCCATCGCTATCGCCATCGCCAGGTCTGCCGCCGGTTCGCTGACCTGCAAGCCGCCGATAATGTTGAT
>DATALK010000416.1:0-2259 GCA_036261085.1 Phototrophicaceae bacterium
ATTCTGATCGGGCGGTAAAATTGGGGCGGAATAGCTGGTGAAATAGAAACAAACCTATATGATTTCCACCGTAGGGGCGAGGCCTGCCTCGCCCCTATCAACCCTATCATAGCAGGCTGTTTTTATTCTCCCTTGAGGGCAAGATTTGCCCTTCTTAACCGGTAGCCCTGGGTTCAAAACCCAGGGCGGCACACCAGCTTAAGTTGATACTTATGGGGCGGGTCTAAGACCCGCCCCTAATTAAACGAATGCTCGAAGATTTGAATGAAAGCAGAGGAGCTACAAAGAGTATCATGCCGAAGTTTGTCACGCTCATGGGCCTGCTCCTGGTTATGTTCCTGGGAGCGGCGATCATACTGGCGGAAGAGGGCGGGACGGAATTGGAACCCTGGGTCTGTCCTGAGTCGGTTCAGCAGATGGATAACAAGACCCTGAACATCTTTAATTGGGCCACCTATATTGGTGAAAATACCATCCCCGATTTTGAAAAAGCCTGTGATGTATCCGTAACCTTAGACTTTTTTGACAGCAACGAATCGCTCCTGACGCGGCTGCGCCAGGGCAATCCCGGCTATGACATCGTCATCCCCAGCGATTATGCGGTGTCATCGCTGATCGAGGAAGGTTTGCTCCTCCCCCTCGATCATGAACAAATCCCAAATATAGACAATTTAGCGGAAGACCTGCGGAACGCGCCATATGATCCCGAAAGCACCTATGCGGTGCCGTATTTGTGGGGAACCTTTGGCATTGGTTATAACGCGGCCACCATTCAAGAACCGATTACCAGTTGGGCGCAGTTCTTTAACTATGATGGCCCGGTAGCCTGGACGGAAGACCCGCGTGTGATGCTCAGTATCGCGCTGGTGGTGACCGGGGCTGACCCGAATTCGTCTGACCCGGCTGAAATTGAAGCCGCCAAACAATACTTAATTGAGCATAGTGAGAATGTGGTTGTTATCGCCGCCGACGACGGTCAGGAATGGCTGGCAAAAGGCGATGTGGATATGGTAATTGACTATAATGGGGACGTTTTCCAGTTGGGTCTGGACTGCGAATGTGACGATTATGTGTATGTCGTCCCCGAAGAAGGGTCGGGCATTTCCTCCGGTTTTGTGGGCATTCCCACCGGCTCCCAGAACCCGGCACTGGCACAGGTCTTTATTGATTACCTGCTCGACCCTCAGATTGGCGCGGAGATTGCAAACTACACCACCTACCCGTCACCCAACGAGGTGGCGATTGAGGCCGGTTTAATTGACCCGATTTTGCTGGAAAATGCGGGGGTTTACCCGCCGCCCGCCGTTCGGGAAAAGCTCTATTTCCTGCTGCTGCAAGACCCGGCAACGGAACAGTTATTTAATGATGTCTGGACGGAAATCAAATTGAACCTCCGGGCAGGCTAAATGTTGGCTGCTGGCGGGCTGGCTGCACCCCGGCCCACCGGTAAAACAAAGATGGAAGGGATGAATGTCCGCGATTGATGTTGAATTGATCAATGTCGTAAAAGAGTTTTCATCGCGCAGCAGCGCCGAAGGGTCGCTGCGGGCGGTGGATGATGTGTCACTGCAAATCAACCAGGGGGAATTCTTCGCGCTGCTCGGCCCCAGCGGATGTGGTAAAACCACCACGCTCCGTATGATCGCCGGGTTTGAAGACACCAGCTCCGGCCAGATTTTGATTCGAGGGCGCGCCGTCCAGCATGTGCCGCCGTTCCACCGTCCAGTAAACACCGTGTTTCAGGATTATGCCCTGTTCCCCCATATGTCCGTCCTGAAAAACGTCATGTTCGGGCTGGAGATGGAAGGTGTCGGGCGCAAAGAAGCCCAGGAACGCGCGCACGAAGCGCTGCAACTGGTTCGCCTGCCGATGGTGGCGGATCGCAAACCGCGCCAGCTTTCCGGCGGGCAGCAGCAGCGCGTCGCTCTGGCGCGGGCGCTGGTGAAACGGCCCGCCGTGCTGCTGCTGGATGAGCCGCTGGGCGCGCTGGACTTAAAACTGCGGCAGGCCATGCAGTACGAACTCAAGGCGATGCAGCGCAGCCTGGGCATTACCTTCATCTTTGTCACGCATGACCAGGAAGAAGCCATGACCATGTCGGATCGGATCGCCGTCATGGATCAGGGTAAGGTGCTGCAAGTGGGCACACCGGAAGAAATCTACGAGTCGCCCGCCTCCAAGTTCGTGGCCGACTTCATCGGTGAAACCAACTTCATTCAGGCCGAGGTCGCCAGCGTCAACGGCACGTATGCTACCGAC
>DATALK010000421.1:0-2677 GCA_036261085.1 Phototrophicaceae bacterium
CCGCGCGCTTCATTCGTTTCTGTGATGCGTTTAACGTGCCGATTATCACGCTGGTGGATGTCCCCGGTTACATGCCGGGCACGGTGCAGGAATACGCGGGCATTATCCGCTGCGGCGCGAAACTGGTTTATGCCTACAGCGAGGCTACTGTGCCGAAATTAACCGTGATTATGCGCAAAGCCTACGGCGGCGCGTACATCGTCATGAGCAGCAAACACCTGCGCAGTGATCTGAATCTGGCGTGGCCGTCAGCGGAAATCGCCGTGATGGGGCCGGAAGGCGCGGTGAATGTCGTTTTCCGCCGCGAAATTGACACCGCCGAAGACCCGGTTGCCCGCCGCGCTGAACTGGTACAGGAATACCGTGACAAAATGGCAAGTCCGTATGTGGCCGCCGAACGCGGTTTTATTGATGACGTGATCGAGCCGCGTGATACCCGCGCCCGGTTGATTAACGGCCTGGAAGTCTTCCAGAACAAACGTGCCAGCAATCCGGCCCGCAAACACGGCAACATTCCGTTATAAGTTGCACGAAACCGATTTAAGGGGCCAGAATGCTCACGGCGCAAATTAACGGCATCCGTCTCGCTTATGAGATTTATGGGCAAGGTGAACCGCTCCTGCTTATTCACGGCGCGATTGTGTCCCATCTGGAATGGCGGCCCCAGCTTGAAGCCCTGGGGAAAGCCTTTCAGCTCATTATGCCCGATGTGCGCGGACACGGTGAATCCGGTTCGTCCAGCGAACCTTATTCCATCCAACAATTTGCGGAAGACCTGTTTGGGCTGCTGGAAACCCTGGGCATCCAACAAACCATCGTCTGTGGTCATTCGATGGGGGGCGCCATCGCCCAACAGTTGACGATTGACCACCCGGAGCGGGTGCGCGCGCTGGTACTGGCCGAAACCATCTTCCGTTTTCCACAGGATTGGAAGTTGAATTTGCGCCTCAAAGTCAGGAATGGAATACTGCGGCTGATGGGACTTAAGCGGCTCAAACGGCTGATGGGGCAACAATTTGGGGCCAAATCGGCAGAAGATGTGGCTCTGCTTGATACCATTTTTAAGCCCCATCTTACCAATCCGGCCAACTTCTGGAACATTTGGAAGGCCAATAAAGGTTTCGATAACCAGGCGCGCCTGAACCAGATTCACTGTCCAACGCTGATTCTCGTGGCCGAAAACAATCACGCCACCCAGGAACAGGGGCGGATTATGGCCCAAGTGATACCGGAGGCTCAATTGATAACGATCCCGAACGCCAAACATGGACTGAATTGGGATAATCCCGAAGCCTTTAATGCAGCGGTGATGGAATTTAGCAAAAAGGTTACCTATGGTCGCTAAACAGACCGAACAAACAAAAATCAAGAAAGTGCTGATCGCCAACCGGGGCGAAATCGCCGTCCGTATCATTCGCGCCTGCCGGGATCTGGGTATCCAGACGGTGGCTGTGTATTCGGATGCGGATCGTGCCAGCCTGCATGTACGCTACGCCGATGAAGCCTATCACATCGGCGGGCCGCAGCCGCGCGAAAGTTACCTGGACATGAACAAGCTGATTGATGCCGCCCACAAGGCCGAGGCGGACGCCATTCATCCCGGTTACGGCTTTCTGTCCGAACGGGAGGATTTTTCCGAAGCCGTCACCGACGCGGGCTTGATTTTTATCGGCCCGCCACCCCATTCGATTGCTGTGATGGGTGACAAACTGGCCGCCCGCGAAACGGTGAAAAAAGCCGGTGTGCCGGTCATCCCTGGTACCGAACCCGGCATGAGCGACGAGGAGATTATCGCGGCAGCCGTCAAAATCGGCACGCCGCTGCTGGTCAAAGCCGCCGGTGGCGGCGGCGGCAAAGGCATCCGTGAGGTGCGCGATCTGGCCGACCTGCCCGACCAACTGCAACTGGCGCGGCGCGAAGCCGAAAGCGCCTTTGGGGATGGGCGCGTCTACCTGGAAAAACTGGTCGAAGGCGCGCGGCATATCGAGTTCCAGATTTTGGCCGACATGCACGGCAACACCATCCACCTGGGCGAACGCGAGTGTTCGATCCAGCGCCGCCATCAGAAACTCGTTGAAGAAGCGCCGAGTTCGTTCCTTGAACCGGAACTGCGACGGCTGATGGGCGCGATGGCCGTGCGCGCAGCGCGGGCCGTGCATTTTGTCAACGCCGGAACGATTGAATTCCTGGTAGACAAGGATAAAAACTTCTACTTCCTGGAAATGAACACGCGCCTGCAAGTCGAACACCCCATCACCGAACTCGTCACCGGTATTGACCTGGTGAAAGAACAAATCCGCATCGCGCGCGGGCGGCGGATGGGGCCAACCGACAGCGTGCTGGAACCCAAAGGCTGGGCGATTGAATGCCGCATCAACGCCGAAGACCCCTATCAGAACTTCATGCCCGCCACCGGCACGATCACCACGCTCACCGTCCCTACTGGCCCGGGGGTGCGCGTGGACACCGGTATTTACAGCGGCTACGAAGTGACACCCTATTATGACAGCCTGCTGGCAAAACTCATCTGCTGGGGCGAAGACCGCGCCGAGGCCGTGCTGCGAATGCGCCGCGCCCTGGATGAATTCACCATCATGGGCCTCAAACACAACATCGCCTTCCATCAAAACCTGATGAACAGCTTCAGTTTCCTGGCAGGCTTGATTGATACCAAATT
>DATALK010000425.1:0-5023 GCA_036261085.1 Phototrophicaceae bacterium
GTTCTGACACCGGAGACCGAAATCAGCGATCACGCCGACAGCTATCTGTATGCGCCGGAGGGCGGCACAGTTACACTGCACTTCACTTTGGCGGGTGCGGGCCGTGTCGTTGGTCTGTATCTGGATCAGCAGGTGGTCGAACGGTGGCCGGTCAATCAGGAATTAACGCTGGCCGTGCCGCTGACGCTTTCCTGGGCCGGTTATCATACGGCGACACTGGCCGTTGAGCCGCCGTGTCCGGTCAGTCCGCATCCGGCGCTGGCCTGCCAGATCGTGACTCTCACCGATTTAATGTGGGCTGACTGGACACCAACTCCCTAGAATTTTAGCGAATTTTTAAAACGGTAGGCCAATCAATGCCCTCGGTAAGGCCCGGTTTCAGCGCCTCCAGAAAGCTGAGCGCCTCTTCCGGTGTGGTCTGCATCTCGTTTTTCGACGGGGACTTCTGAGCATAAGACTGGAATGAGCGCACCAGCAGGGAAGTGATGGGGTCTTTGCTAAAGGCCGTACTGCCCGCCCAATTCCGGTGCTGCGTCAGTTCGCCTAAACGCCGGATGGCCCGCAAATTCACGATGCGCCCAGAACGCAAATCCGAGAGAAAATAGACCGGTTGGGGGGCGGCAGTTAGCAACTGCTCCAATTCTTTCAGATATTGGTTTTCTACCTCGGAATTCACCGTTGGGGTCTGCCGCCATTGAATAAAAATCAGTTCGTCGGTTAATTTCTTGATTTGGTAGTCCATCTTTTGCCCTGTGAAGCGGTGTGGGGACTTATTGTAACTCGGTTTAGATAACTTGAAACCCGAAAAATATAGATAGACGGCGACAACGCAACTCTAATGAATCCGGCGCGTATAATAAAACAGGCTCTCAGGCTGCCGCCGGGTTGTATTCAATTTTTGTGGTTGAAGAGTAGAAAGGGAAGCCTCGACGATGAATATCTTCCGAACGGTTCTCAATCAATTTCGGCTGACATGGCGGCTGCTGCGTGATGCGCGCGTGCCGTTATGGGCCAAAATCATCCCGTTTGTGGGGCTGGCTTATGTGCTGTCCCCGCTCGATCTCATCCCGGATGTCCTCATTGGCCTGGGGCAATTAGATGATCTCGGCATCATCCTGGGGGGAATGCGGCTGTTTGAAGCGGTGGTGCCAGAATATCTGGTAGCGGAACACCGGTTGGCGATTACCCGCAGTCAAGGCCCACTGGAAGTGGTGGACGCCCCGCGTTACCGGGTCAGCCGTCAGAGTGAAAAGAGTCAGCACGAATAGGCATAAAAAGGGCGGTGCTGCTGCCGCCCTCGCCGCCGTGTTTATGAGGATAAGCGCTGCGACTGGACTTCGGTCATCGCGTCCAGGGTATCTTGCAGGCTGGAAACTTCGTCCTGAATTTCCAGGCGGAGCCGCTGCGCGCGGGCGCTGTCCACTTCCTTGGTACCCAGGAGCGACATCTGCGCGTAAATCGTGCCGAGCGAGGAGAGTGTGCTTTCCAGTTGGATTTCCGCCCGCTTGACACTGTTGACGGTGGCATCCAGGTTGGCTAACTGCTGCTCAAGCTGCTGCACCTGCTGTTCCAGGTCGCGCCGCACTGCTGGGTCTTGTTCCCGTTGCAGCCGGATGCGGGTTTTTTCCAACTGCTGCGGCACCATCCGCCGGTCACGATCCACAATCTCATTATTATCAAAGGCGTCAATGTGCTGGGCCAGGTCGTACATATGCTGAATCCAGTCATTGATGTCGCTGACGGTGGCTTGCAGGCTGAGGCGCATCGCCCCTTTGTGCCGGTTTGCCAGTTCCAGCATATTCCGGCGATATTCCAGCGCGCTTTGCAACCGCTGTCGGGAGACCGCGCTGCGCACCTGTCGCAGATCAAATTTAGCTTCAAATTCGCTGGCAATCGCCTGGGAACTGGCTTCCGGGTCGGACAGGTTGGCGACCACAAACGCCGCTTCCGCCACGGCCCCCAGCACCAACCAGAACCACTGCTGCCAGAACGGCAGGTTGGTAATGGGCACACCCACAAACAAAACCAGCGTAATAACCAGCGTTACCGCCGTCTGCCAGCTAAAAATCGCCCGCCGTAAAATCGCGCCGGTTGCCCGTTCGCGCACCCCATTTGTTGATTCATCTTGTGACATAGTTCGTACCTTTTCCGCATTCACCCATTCTCAATACGCTCAAATTGGGGCTGCGGTTGCAGGATAGAGATCGCTGGCGGGGAAGCTAAATGTTCCCCGAATAAAAACGGAATCAGTGGGCGAGACCTATGCCTCGCCCGGATACATCAAGATAAGACGCGCCGGTTGCGTAGCCCTGGGTTTAAACCCAGAGCTACGGGAACGGCCAAGCTTGCTAAAGGGGCTTGCTTAGCTATTCATTAAGCATTCACTAGCCCCTTCAGTTGGCTTAAAACGCTTCATTCAGCCAGATGGCTTTGCGCCTCTGGCGGCAAAAGTGCTTAACTGGATGCCTATTGGCGAGACTGGGCCTCGCCATGACAAATGATACAACAACAGCGGTTACTGCGCGGGGGGTTCGCCACCCTGTTTGGTGAGACCCAGACGGGCTTTGCGTTCTTCCAACTGGCGATCCACTTCGCTGCCGCGCACGGCTTCTTCCACCTGCTCTTGCAGATTGCCAACGGCCATATCCAGCCGGGCATCTTCCCGATCCAACCGGGCCTTGATCTGGCTGGTGAGCGCGTTGATTTCCGAGTCGCCCACGTTCGACAGATCGTCCAGGCTCTTGATCGTCTTGGTTGTGACCTTCTTGGCTTCGGCCATTTCGATCAGCGCGCGCAGTTGTTCGCGCTGCTGCTTGATGCTGGTCAGGCGGCCTTCGAGTTTCAGCCGCATATCGAGCATCTTTTTGTACTGACCTTCCTGGTCCTGCCACTGCTGGTAGTATTCCTGGGAAAGCTGCTGTTTGGTGTTGTATTCGGTCTGCGCGGCGGCGGCCAGGTCATTTTTGCCCTTCACGATGAGGGTGTCAATGTCCCGATCCAGCTTTTCAGCGGCGGCGGCAAATTCTTCGTACTTGCGCTTCAGCGTCTTGACCGTCCCGCCAACGGTAGCGGCGGAATCTTCCAGGGCTTCCAGATTCTTTTCCACCTGGCGGATATACTCGTCCATCACCTGAACGGAGTTTGTTTCCAGCGCGCGGTCAACAATCGCGTGCAGGTTGGCGTTGACCAGAGTATTGATCTTTTCAAAGAGAGAAGGCGGCATGTCGTTTCTCCTGATTGTGCAAGGACATGGCAAATTGGAAAAATGGAATACCGATGGGTGTTCTCATTCTGTATTTCAGTATAGCGAAAATGCGCATTCTGCGACAGGCTTTTAAAGCGGCAAAGTGATGGTAAAGGTACTGCCAACATTCACTTCACTGGTCAGGGTCACGGTCCCACCGTGCATTTTAGCCACCCCGCGCACAATGGACAGCCCGGCCCCGGCGCCCTGGTCTTCATACGTCGCGCGATCAATCTGGTAGAAACTCTCCCAGATTTTGTCACGTTCTTCGGGCGGAATGCCCCGGCCTTTGTCTGTGACCCAGATCACCAGTTGGCCTCCATCCACGCGCGCGCCCAGTGTAACGGGTTTGCCCATTTCGGAGAATTTGGTGGCGTTGGTCAGCAGGTGCATAACCGCCACCGTCAGGTATTCCATATCCGCTGTAAATGTCGGGATGTCACCTTCCACCGTGATGGTGAAAGGATGTGTACCCTCTTGCAGCGCCTTAACGCGCCCGCAGGCCATCTCAAACACGCCCCGGAGATTGCTGATGGGGCCGCGCCGCCAGCTATAAACCTGCTTGGCATCGCCGGTTTCCAGTTCGACCAACAGAATGAAGTTTTCGATCAGACTCCGCAGGCGATCTGCTCCCGCCCCGACCCCTTTTAAGTAGGTCAGAATTTCGTTTTCCGGCAGCTTGTTCGTTTCCGGCGCGTTGAGCATGTCCGCATACGCGACCACAAACGTCAGTGGGGTGCGGAATTCGTGGTTCAGAATGGTCAGAATTTGGCGCTTGAGTTTGGAGAGGGAATCGGAATGGGCACGGTTCAGGATTTGTTGGCGTTTCAGCCGCGATTCGATCTTAACGATTAAGTCCGCTGGATCGTAGGGTTTGACGATATAATCATCTACGCCCAGCCGCAGTCCTTTGTAATAATCGCTTTTTTCACCTTTGGCGGTCAAAAAGATGAAGGGGATACTCAACCAGTCGGCTTCCTGCCGGACATTCTGGAAGAATTCCACGCCATCCATTTGCGGCATCATAATGTCTGACACGATCAAGTCCGGGGCGTCCGCCTGACTTTTTAACATGTCCAGGGCTTGGACCCCGTTTTGGGCCATCAGCACATCATAACCTTCTAAGTCCAGGATGTCGCGGATTCCTTCTAACAGGTGGACATCATCCTCGACAACCAAAACGGTAGTTTTTTTTCCCCAGGCTTCCACAGACGCAACTCCACAATGCGTTATTATGTTAATCCAACTATCGCACTGATCGGTTTTGGCGTTGTCGGCCAGGGTTTGACCGAAATTCTGCGCGACAAAGCGGCGGAACTGGCTGCGAAATATAATTTCCGGGCGGAAATTGTCGCAGTGGCGACACGCAGCCGGGGAACGCTGTATCATCCTGATGGCCTGGATGCCCAACTGCTGCTGGACGCCATTAATCAGGGCCATCTTGACCGCTATCCCGACGTCTATGGCCTGACCCGTAATTGGG
The DNA here is from genome assembly GCA_036261085.1 of Phototrophicaceae bacterium. Lineage (GTDB taxonomy): Bacteria > Chloroflexota > Anaerolineae > Aggregatilineales > Phototrophicaceae > CFX2. Next base: position 4,728 of record DATALK010000425.1, read on the forward strand.
ACACGCTGACCCTCATTCGCCAGTGTAACGCGGATGTGGTGGTGGAAGTCAGCCCGTCGAACTTACAAACCGGTCAGCCCGCGATAGAGTATTGTTACGCGGCGCTGGACACCGGCAAAGATGTGGTGCTGGCGAATAAAGGCGCGATGGTCGTGGCTTATGAAGACCTGCACGAACGCGCACGGCAGGCGGGCAAGCGGCTGCGATTTGAGGCGACAGTGATGGCCGGGACGCCATCGCTGCGGTTGGCGCTGCAAGCCTTGGCGGGCTGCGAAATCATGGAAGCGCGCGGTATC
>DATALK010000431.1:0-2275 GCA_036261085.1 Phototrophicaceae bacterium
GTAAAACAACTGCCCTGCCCTGGTTCACTGGTGACAGTGAGTTCGCCCTGATGCAGCCGAACAATGCCTTGAGAGATACTTAGGCCCAAGCCCATGCCGCTGCCGCTGGACTGCACCCGATAGAAGGGTTCAAAAATATGCGGCAAATGTTCTGGTGGGATGCCCACGCCGGTATCTTCGACCTGAATCGTCAGCGTGTCCGAAACTACCGGCAGCACCCGCACGGTAACGGAACCACCGCTGGGGGTATGATGCAGGGCATTAGTGATGAGGTTGGTTACAACCTGATGCAGCCGATCCGGGTCAAACTGGGCAACCACCGGCGGCGGCGGCACCACACATGTCAGCGTAAGCTGCTGCTGGTCAGCCTCCGCCTGCTGCATTTCCATAATTCCGGCGATAAACGTTTGAACCGTTACCGCCTGGAGCTTCAGTTGAATAACACCACGCTCAAAACGCGACATATCCAGCAGGTTCTCGACCAGATTGCGCATCCGATGCGCCACCTCATCCAGAATCCGCAAATGCTCTTCCATCTTATCCGGCTGCTTCCGCGCCAGATACAACCGCGTTTGCAGATTGGTCAACGGGGTGCGCAGTTCATGCGAAGCGTAGGCGACAAAGTTGGCTTTTTGGGCTTCCAGCGCCTTTTGCTGGCTGATGTCCCGGATAATGGACACCACCCCTTCCGCGCGGCCATCTTTTCCGACCACCCGGGTAACGGTCAGGCTGGCGTCTATCAGGGTCTGGTCTTTGCGCCAGATAGTCGTTTCGGTTTTCCAGATACCTTTCTGCATCACTTCGCGGTTGACTTTAATCCAGAAGGCGTTGAAGTCCTCGATTGGAACCGAACCGAGAAAAATGCTTTTGGGTTCCCATTCGTCTTTGTCATAGCCAGTCAGCCGGTGTAAAGCGCTGTTGGCATACCGATAAGCGATGGTCTCCGGCTCGTCGCCATAAATAATGCCGATCACCCCCTCATCCATCGCGTCGAGAATCGCGTGCAGTTGGGCACGTTCACGGGCCAGTTCGGCGGTGCGTTCGGTCACACGCCGTTCCAGTTCCGCCGCCTGGGAGCGCACGGCCTCGTCTAAATGGGCGTTATGCAGGGCAATCCCGGCCTGGTCGGCAAAAATCTGCAAGGTCTCCGCGTCGTGAGGTTTAAATACATTGGGGATTTCGCTGTCCAGATTGATAAAGCCTAACGTCTCCCCGGCAAAACGAATCGGCGCGCCCAGATAAGCGTGAACCCAATCCGTTGGGGAAAAAGACACCCAAAGTTCCGTATCCAGGGTTTCGTTCACAATGAGGGGCTGCCCCGTTGCAATCATTTGGGCATACAGGCGATGACCCGTGATTGAGAATTGGGCCTTATCCAAAACTTCCAGTCCGCCGCGCTCCACATAACCCCGATGGGCGACCATGCGCGTCAGGCCCGCATCAATCATCATTACCGTAGCCGCATCATGCGGCACAAATTGGGCGACATGTTCCAGAATGCGGCTGAGGACTTCTTGCAAATCCAGCGCGCCGGTCAGCACGGAGGCGGTATTCCGTAAGGCTTCCGCCAGCACGCGCTGCTGATATTCGGCGGCTTCCGCCCGTTTGCGCTCGGCAATATCGAGCATAATATGCTGCTGGCTTTGATGCAGTTCCCGATGCACTTTTTCAAAATAGCCAAGCAAAATACCAACGGCGATCACCACATCCAGCACCGCCGCCAGGGAATAGCCCCAGGGCGCGAACCACACTACCGGACGTAAAAAAGGATAGTCAAGCTGGTGCAGGCCCAGCAGAATAAAGGCCCCGCCAATGACCCGGCGGCCACTGTCCTGGAAAGTGGTGGATCGTAAGATAACCACTCCGGTAAAAATTTTGGTGAGGCCCAGGAAAGCGTAAACGGGCAGGTTCGTCAGCGCAAAGGGGAAAGCGGCGAAGGAGGTTACAAGGAGCCAGATCGCCACCAGGGCCGAAAACCAGACCCAAATTCGAGGCAACCGCCGTTGCATAAAGGTATAAGTGCCCCACAGCAGCAGCAAGCCCAGGGTCAAAGCCAATAAAGGTTCCAGCAGTTGGGGCAGCAAAAGGCCGGGAGCTAACTGCTGCCACAGCACCACCAGATAGTGCAGCGGCCAGATTGACCAGGCATACGTCCAGATACGCAGGCTGGGCTGTGGCTCCAACCGGTACAGACGATAATAAACCCACAATAAAATCAACGAGGCACTTAAAGCCGCGCCCGTTGCCTGGATCATCGGCGGCACTAGATTCCCCT
>DATALK010000438.1:0-2280 GCA_036261085.1 Phototrophicaceae bacterium
ACAGCGGTTTATTGAAAAGAACAAAGTGCGGGATGTGGCGATGCGGTTGGCCTTAAGTGAACCCGACTTATACCGTAAACAGCGCATTTCGATTGAAGCAGTGGCCGATACTCTGATAGAAATGGAACAAAAGCGCCCAAAAGCATGATGGATGTCAAGGTTCGTTTCGAATCTCCAATGGTATAATGTGCCAGGGGAATAGATTTTAACCCTACGATCTCGACACCAATTAGTGTTGTATATAAGGGGAAGCGGATGTCCACCAACATTCAGCGGCACGATGTAACGCCGCCACCACCGCCGTTAGACGAGGCGTATTGGTCTTCATTATTGGATGAAGGGGAGTTTTCTGAGCCAACACAACCCGTTGAATCAGAAGACAGCCTTGCGATTTACGATAATACACCTTTCCAAACCAACGGGCATCTCAGCAACGGCAGCATGGCTGACGCGGATTGGACGGAGATGCAGCGCATCATGGACAACGATGAAGTCATTGAATTACCAGTCGTCGGGTATAACCGGGGCGGTCTACTGGTCGAGTGGCGCAGTCTGCATGGCTTTGTCCCGGCCAGCCAGCTTACCGAATTTCCGGTCACGGCGAACAGCCTGGTTCGCCGGAAAGCCCTGATTTCCTGGATTGGCAATAAACTCCTGCTGCGTGTGATTGAACTGAATGCCGAACAAAACCGGCTGATTTTATCGGAGCGGGCGGCTCACGTTCTACCGGGAGAACGGGCCGACATCCTGCGCCGGTTGAAGTCGGGAGATCGCGTTGAGGGTTCCATTACTAACCTGTGTGATTTTGGCGCGTTTGTTGACCTGGGCGGCCTGGAAGGTCTGATCCATATTAGCGAACTCAGTTGGGGCCGCGTCGGCCATCCGGCTGATATTCTCCAGCGCGGGCAAGTTGTCGCCGTTTATGTGCTGGAAGTTGACCGCGAAGCCGGACGGGTCGCGCTCAGTCTCAAACGGCTGCACCCTGATCCCTGGAAAACGGTTTCCGAGCGATATACCGTCGGCCAGACGGTTCAAGGGCTGATTACCAACGTCGTGGATTTTGGCGCGTTCGCGTGTATCGAGGAAGGCTTAGAAGGTCTGATTCACGTCTCCGAACTGGCCGAAGGCCACTTCCTCCATCCCCGTAATGTGGTCAATGAAGGCCAGTATGTGGAAGCCCGCATCCTGAGTATTGACAGTCAGGCCCGGCGGTTAGGACTCAGCTTGCGCGTGGAGTCGTAAATTCAGTGTCAGCCTAACGGTGTTACCTGTCTTAAAACAGCAAAGGTCGGAGGAACCCCTCCGGCCTTTTTTAGTCCTTCATCGGCACAGCAATCAAACTCAATTCCAGCTATAATAGAACCATTGTGCCGGGGAACCAGACCCTAATATAGCTTTAGCTTACGGGAAATTTACAGCCGGATGTTATCATCTGGCCTAATACCAACAGCCACATTTGAGGTTTATGGCTCAACAGAAAGCAACCGGGAAGCAGCCGGATAAACCCACTAAAACTGAATCCAGCCCGAAGACGCCACCACCGGCAGCACCGTATACGGTCAAGCCGGAATTCTGGGACGCAATCTTTGATAGTCTCCCCCCCTGGGGTGACGAAATTGCCGCCATTGTCCTGATTGTCTTTGGCATTGTTTCGCTGCTGTCCCTGTTTAATCTGGCGTCGGATGCCACCATCGCTACCGCCTGGTCGAATGCGCTCACCCGCCTGTTTGGTTACGGCAGCGTCGTGGTCTCCATCGGCATTCTGGGGCTGGGCGTGGTGATTCTGCTGCCAAAAATGAACATCGTCGTGAAGTTCCCGGCCCGACGCATCCTCGCGCTGGAAATTGCGTTCCTGGCGCTGTTGGCGCTGTTACACCTGTATTCCAACGACCCCGAACTGCGCGCCCTGGCCCGCGCCGGTCAGGGTGGCGGCTATATCGGCTGGGCGCTGAGTTACCTCATCAGCGGTTTGTTAGGTTCAACCACCGCCATCGTCTTTTACGGTCTGCTGCTGCTGGTCAGCTTTGGCGTGGTCCTCGGAATGCGCCGTTTGCACATTCAGAAATGGTTAGGGCTGGGGATCGTCCGGCTGCAAACCTTCGCCGAAAAAATGGCACAGCCACCCAAACCCCGCCGGGAGCGCAAACCCGCCACGATTCCAGCCATGCCCGCCGATCCGCTGGAACTCCCGACCCCGCCGACCCGTCGCGCTACCAGCAGCATGATTGTCCGCGTGCGGATTGACCCGGCCAACATCCCGCCATCGTTACGTCCAGGAGC
>DATALK010000439.1:0-7855 GCA_036261085.1 Phototrophicaceae bacterium
CTGCCCCGGGCATTCCGCCTGTGCACAGCCCGCCGCCGTTCAGCACGATAGTGCGCGGCTGCCGGGGCTGTCACGGCTGACGTGGGAACATTTGCACCGCGAGGGATTACACCAGCTCGAACATATTTTGGAGAATACCCCGGATGATTTACGCCGGATCAAAGGAATTGGACGGGCGCGGGCGTTAGATCTGCTGGCGTTTGCGGAGGCAGTGATTCAGCAGATGCCGGTTATGCGCGGTTCGCTGCCCGAAGTCGCGCGTTCGCTGGGGGTGATGCTTGACCTGGAAACGCGATTGGATGATGGGCAGGTCTGGTGTTTTGGCTGGCAGGGGGCCGATGGCCGCTTTCAGGCGGCTATTGTGGATCGGTATTTTGAGGGAGACAAACTCCAACTGCCGGATGGTCAGATGATTACTATCATCGAAAACAGCGACGAAGGCTGGCGTCTGGTGGCCGAAGCTGCCCAGCAGCTCCCTGGCCCGGTGTATCATTGGGGTAATTTTGAGAAAGGTGTGCTGCGGGCTACGGCTCCCGCCGATGTGATTGAAATTCTGGACACACGGCTGCACGATTTAAATCGCACCTTCAAACAGACCTGTATGCTGCCGGTGCGCGGCACGAGTATCAAAAAAGTCGCGCCCTATTTGGGATTCCACTGGCCGGAAGGCTCCAACGTTTTTGCTGCTTGGGGGGATTACAACGTCTGGCTTAGAGACGGAAACGCTGATGCTTTGGCCCGCGCCTGTGCTTATAACCGCGCTGATGTGGAAGCGTTGGCGATCATCTGGCAGTGGCTGTTGGACAATTCGCCGTAAAGCATGAATGCGATTATGAGACCGGGGCGATTGGAAGTCATCACCCCGGCGCGGTTATTTGCGGAATTACGCATCAATACAGGCTGCGGCGTAGTGTGCCAGGGTCATCACGGTCAACTGCGGATTGACCGTCGTTGAGGTGGGAAAAACGCTGGCGTCACAGACATACAGATTGTCGTAACCAAACACTTTAAAGTCTGGCCCAACCACACTGTTGGTGGGGGATGTTCCAATGGCGTTCCCGCCTTGAGGATGCCCGGTTCCCAGCAAAATATCGTAATCATGTTTGACCAGTTCCCGCAGGCGGTCAATTTCGCTTTGGGCGCTGTAAATGGCGGCCTGATTGCGGTAGCTTTGGTAGTTGCGGGTGGAGGCGTAGACTTCCTGCGCGCCGCCCGCAAAAAAGATTTCCCCCAGAATCGTCAGCGCGTCCACGAGCTTGTTTAAATCGCCCGGTGTCGGCTGGAACACAATGTCCGGCCCGCGCGTCAGGAGCGCCGGAACCAGATGGGCGTTTGACTCTGTGCCGACCAGCACCCCAACCCCCAGCATCCGGTTGTAGTTTTGCATATTGCGGAAGTGGGTGTCCAGCCAACCGGGCATCGCCAACGCCTGGGCTACCGGCGGGTTGTACCAGGATTCGTAAACAAAACCGGGATGGTCGTCCAGCGCCAGGTAGTGAGAGATTTGCAGGCCATCGTAGCTGTTAAGTTCCTGGTCGAAACGGGCGTGCAGCGGGCTGCCCATATTAAACGAAAGCCCCTGGCCCACCGGCAGTTTATTTTTACCAATGCCGCTTTGCATGAGCAGCCAACTGGATTGAATCGTGCCGCCGCTGACAATGACCGTTTTGGGATTTTTAATGATAAGCTGCCGTTTGCCCTGAATGCGGGCCACGATTTCGGTGATTTTGCCGCCGCTTTCGGTCAGGCGAACCACGTTGGCTTCCGAGATGATCCGAAAATTTTCCGCGCCGTGTTTGTGCTGGGCGGCGGGCAGCACCTCATCCAACATCGAAAGTTTGCGCCCATATTTGCAGCCGATATTGCAGTAGCCGCAGCCGAGACAGTCCAGAATATTGGCTTCAATCACATCATATTTGTACCCATTGGCCCGATTCTGGAAGTAGGTCTGCATGGCGGCGTTTAAGACGCCATCGCCGTGATTCAAAACGGTATCCAGCGGGTGGCGCGTTCCGGCGTTAATTCTCTGGATATGCAGCCGGTCACGAACCGCTTTTTGGGATTTGTAGAACTTTTCCGCGTCAAGCACCGGGCTGGTGTTTCGGTTGTTCCAGATGTCTAAAACGCGGCGCGGGGTGTCAAAACAAACGGCGTTATTCACCACGGTTGTGCCGCCGACGCAGCTTCCTTGCAAGACGGTAAAGCGCAGCGATTGGGAAATTTGCAGCGCGCCATCGCTGTACAGGCGGCTAATCATGTCAATTTCGTCTTCTTTAAAGTCGTCAGGATGGATGTACAGCCCTTTTTCCAGGAGCAGCACTCGTCGGCCCTGGTCGGCCAACTGCTCGGCTAAAATTGACCCCGCCGCGCCAGAGCCGATAATCACCACGTCGGCGTCATTAATCACATCCAGGCCCTGGCGTTCCAGGGTGGCGGGGGTGGTGACGGTGAGTGGGGGATGGGGACGGCGGGGTGTGACGTTGAAGTCTTTAGGCCGCTGTGAAAATGGCACATAACCCAGACCGCTGCCGTCTGGTTTTTTCGGCCAGACGGCAGGATGATTATAGTAGCCCAGGTAGGTCAACTGCATGTTAAAGCGCAGCATGGCTTCCAGCAGGCCGGTAAAACTGAGCGCGGCCCCGGCTTCTTCGGATGAACGGCCTCGCAGTCGGAGCAGGAGCGTGTTCACGCCGTGCACGAGGCCATCGAGCAAGCGATAGAGGCGGCTTGGCGTGAGGGTTTCTTTTTTAAAGCGGGTGTTGATAAAGTCCTGGCGGGCTGCCGGGTGTAAGTAGGTGATGGGTGGTTGGAGCCAGACCAGGGGCATTAGTTCCAGCCCCGAAACGGCTAGCTTTGCCAGGAACAGGCGGTCAGAGCGGAAGTTTTTGAGATAGCTGTCGGTGTTTAATACGATTTCATGCGGTTGAACTCGTTCGGCAGTTTCTCCGGCGATCAGGGTTTCGGCAGTGGCTTCCAACGCGCGGAATTGAGTTGGACTGAGAAAACCCAGATAATCCAGCAGTACATGATTGATGCGCTGGCTGAGGAACAGGAAACCGCCGATGATGACCACGTCCAGCGCACACGCGCCAAACATCATTTGGTCACGCGAGACCGACATTCCGGCGCTGGTCAGTGCGTAAGCCCCAAAGCGATCAAAACCGAATATCCATGTTAGAACAATGACAATAAACGATAGACTATGGCCGACTATCAGAACGGTTATCATCTGGGTGTGGTGCGTAAATCGCCGCACCTCTGCCGCTACCAACAGCGCGCATAGGCCGAGCAGTCCGATTTTGATGGCTGAACCGGCCACCATCAGTGGGTTTGCCAGAAAGGATGCGGGGAAGGGGGAACCAAGATAGGGTGCTAAGATACTGCCCGCTGCCGCGATCAGCGACCCCAGGCCGAATAACCCGAATAATACCTGTGTGAAACGTTCCCACCCGCTCAGCGGCTTGTCCGGCAGCCAGGGTTGCCAGGGCGCGGCAGCAATTGGGGTGCGGGCGGTGACACCCGCCAATAGTAAGGCCAGCATCATACACACAGCGAAACCCAGGAGTAAGGGAAGTGTCCACTGGGGCGCGGTTGCCGGATGGAGATCAGCGGCGAGGCAAGCGGTGGCCCCAATGAGTAGGCCGCCCACCACGACATAAATCATCGCGCGAAACCGGCGCACATCAGCCGCCGCCAGCCACGATAAAACCGCTAACAGCGCTAAACCGGCAATGGTATTGGTCACAAAAAAGGGCGGCGCGGTAAAAAGCGGCGACGTTCTGAGGAAATAGGGGAGTCCCAGGGTCAGCAAACTCAGTACGATAAAGAAGATAGCTGTTCCCTTTAAAACCTGAGCCAGTCGAACTTCCTGTAACGTGTAATCTTGCCAACGTTCCATTATCACGACCTCGGTACATAACAATACATCACGTTTCTTTTGATATTAAAGATCAACTATATACCTGAAATCACAGTGGGGAAATTTGATTTTGATAACCTGGCGGCGAATTAAGGGGAATGGTCTGATTGGGGACGGTCTATCTCTGGTAAGCCGGACGATTCTCCGTAATAATTAGCGAGGCCAACGGCCACTATTCCATTGATTTATTTCAACAAGGTCAGGTTGTCAACAACCACTCGCTGAAATGAGTGGCTTGTCCCTGACGCACTCGTAGGAGGTGGAATATGCTTCACTTAAACCTCATACGCCGTGTCGAGACAATAGGCTGGTTGACTGGCAGCCCGACAAACCGCAGCGCTTCGCTAGTCTCGCCTTTTACATGGGGGACTTCCCACCACAACCTTATAGGCTCAGTTTGGAAGGTGCATGGGCCTGTTAACCGTTACTCCCATGAGGGAGTGCCTTCGCCCAACCCACATTATAGAACGAAAGGAGCGCAAGCGCATGAAACCAGCCGCTTTTGACGATTGATAATTTAATTCGGTAATCTTGGCCCTGGTTTAACAGGGAAGCCTTTCCCGTAGGGGCGGTTCGTGAACCGCCGGGCCATCGCCCAAGGCAGCGATCCATATCCAGGCCATTGTCGGCTTGTTTTTCTCCCGAGTTATTTCGTCAACGCTCAATAGCTGTTGGAGGAATGCGCGAAATCTTATGAAAGTTCACGGAAAACATTATCGCACCATCTGGCTTAAGGAAGATAATGCTCGTGTCGTGCAGATTATTGACCAGCAAGTTCTGCCGCACGAATTTAAAATCGTTGATCTGAAAACCGCCGCTGACATGGCTCACGCGATTAAAGCCATGACTTTGCGGGGAGCGGGATTGATTGGTGCAGCGGCAGGTTATGGGATGTATCTGGCGGCTTTGAATGCGCCGCGTACCAGTCGGGACGCCTTTTTAGCGGCGGTGAGAGCTGAAGGCGAAAAGCTGAAGGCGACTCGGCCAACAGCGGTCAACCTGGAATGGGCGGTACAGCGCCAGTTACAGGCCATGCAGATGACAGATACCATTGAGGCGATGGTTGAGACTACGCGCCAAATGGCTGAAACGATTGCCCATGAAGATGCGGATTTTTGCCGCCGGATTGGTGAACATGGTGTTGCAATTATCGAAGCCATCAGTCAACGCAAAAAGGGCGAGACCGTTAATATTCTGACGCATTGTAACGCCGGTTGGCTGGCCTTTGTGGACTACGGCACGGCTACCGCGCCGATTTATGCCGCTTTTGAACGCGGTCTTAAAGTTCATGTCTGGGTGGATGAAACCCGGCCACGTAACCAGGGGGCCTCGCTGACGGCTTGGGAATTGGGGCAGCAGGGTGTGCCGCATACGATCATCGCTGATAACGTGGGCGGTCACTTGATGCAGCATGGTCTGGTAGATATGGTGATTACCGGGACAGATCGCACGACCTATACCGGTGATGTCGCCAACAAAATCGGCACATATTTAAAGGCGCTGGCGGCCAAAGATAATCAGGTGCCGTTTTATGTGGCGCTGCCGTCATCGTCATTTGATTGGCAGATGCGCGACGGCGTGAAGGAAATCCCGGTAGAGGAGCGCGGCTCGGACGAAGTGAAAACTATTCGCGGCTTACACGATGGACAGGTGGTGTCGGTATTGATCACGCCAAAAGACAGCCCTGCTGCCAATTATGGTTTTGATGTCACTCCGGCGCGCTTAGTCACGGGGTTGATTACCGAACGAGGAATTTGTGCTGCCAGAGAAGCTGATATTCTGGCGCTGTATCCTGAACATCGGCAGTAACCAGAACGCGATGAATCAGGAATCGCTTGCCGGGTTAGGGCGCGGAACGTATGTGTTGATTCTGCATCTGAACGATGACCGGCAGATACAGGTGGGTAAACTTGGTTTGTTTGCCATCGCTGCCGGATTTTACGCCTATGTCGGCAGCGCGTTTGGGACGGGGGGCTTGAGCGGGCGGCTGAAACATCATCTCACGCCTGCGGCTCATCCCCACTGGCATGTGGATTATCTGCGGCAGGTCGCCACGCTCGAAAGTATCTGGTATTCGGCAGCGGCAGCGCGTCACGAACACGAATGGGCAGCGTTTTTAGCCGCTATGCCGGGAATGGTCGTGGCAGTCCCGCGTTTTGGCGCGTCGGACTGTTCCTGTTCCAGCCACCTGTTTTATAGTCGAGAAGTGCCAGCGTGGGCTGAATTTCAAATGCGCGCCCAGCGTTTGACTCCGGGTGACACCCTTGCTCGATGTCGGATAGCGGAAAACGAGTAAAAAGGGCGCGGTTTATTGCGCCCTTTTTGCTGCTTCGAAGCGCCTTTATTGCGCTTGATCGCGCAGTGACCGTAAGTAAGCGATGATGTCCAAAAACTGTGCGTCCGTCCAGTCCGGGCGGCCACCGCTGGGCGGCATGGAAACGCCGGTGACATTATCGGGGTGTCCCGCCGGACGGCCCACGCGCAAAAAGGCCAGCAGTTCCGCGTCCGGCGCATATAACACGAGCGGTGATGTCACCAGCGACAGGCCCAGACTCGGCACGCCTTCACCTTCAAAACCGTGACAACCGGCGCAGGTTTCTTCAAATCGCTGTTGACCTGACTCAAGATTTCCGGTAGCAGCGGCGACAGTAGCCGCTGGGTAGGGGGTGGCTGTCGTGCTGATGGCGGTAGCGGCCTCGGTGGGTACTGCCTCCGGGGTGGCATCGCTGATATAGTCGTGATTGGCTGCCAGGAATTCCGCGCCGCTGAGAATGTAAATCTCCCCGGCGTTGACCCGGTCATTGTTTGCGCCGTCGCCGCCCATCGCGTTCGGGGCAATATCAATGAAACCATCGCTGTCTATGTCACCAACGGCCAGCGCGTAAGGCATCATGTCGTTATCATCCGCGCCGATAATGAGTTTTATGCGCAAATCTGGCGGCGGGTCAAAAACCTCAATCTGGCCGTCGTGGTTGGGCAGGCCGCCTTTTTCGCCAAAGAGGATTGCCATCATCCCGGCGTTGTGGCGCACGCGGCCATCGTAGCCGGTAGGGTCATAGTCCGGCGCGCCATAAAATAAGTCGGCAATGCCATCCTGGTCAAGATCACCGGCCCGGAGGGTATCGCCCGCTTTGCTGTCGGGTTGGTCGGGATAAATCACGACGGTTTGTCCGGCAGGCGGCGCGGCCAGATCAAACATCTGTCCGGCAAATGGCTCGTGGGTGTAGATAATCCAGGCTTCACCGGCCTCATCCATGTTTCTTTCGGGGCCGTCGCCGATGAGCGTGCCTAAAATCAGGTCATTTTGGCCGTCGCCATCCAGGTCGCCAACGGCGATTTCTTCGCCTAATAAATCGTTGGCGGTGCGGCCATAGATGACGGTGAGGCTGTCATCAACCGGCTTGCCAGTTGCATCTATACGAGTTGCCAGATCAATCGTCTGGCCGCGTAAATCTTTTCGGCCAAAAATAACGTAGGCTTCGCCGCTGTTATAGCGTTTGTTGGCTGGCCCATCACCGCCGCCAAACGACAGCCCACCGATGCCGCTGGAGGCCCGCCACAGCGCCGCGCTGATAACGGCGTCATCCAAACCATCGCTGTTGAGGTCATCACCCCAAACGGTAGACCCCAAAAGATCATCATAATCTGCCCCGATTATGCGAGTTGCGTCGGCGGGCGGCTGCTCCAGGTCAATAATCTGGCCGTACTTTTCGAGCATGTTGGTTGCGCCGTAAATAATCCAGGCTTCCCCGGCATTGGAGCGGGTGTCATCCTGCCCATCGGCCTGGTTGGCGCCGATCAACACGTCCTGAATACCGTCACCGTCAAAATCCCCGCCTTCGACCCACAAACCGAGCCGGTCTTCGGCACTTGCGCCGTAAATAACCAACACATCAGCGGGCAACCGGCTTAAGTCAATATCGGTATGTCCGGCAA
>DATALK010000441.1:0-15746 GCA_036261085.1 Phototrophicaceae bacterium
AAATCAACAACGGGACGGGTTAACCGCCCGTCCCGGCCCCCTTACCGCACCAAAAACGTTTCAAACTGCCACAAATCCGCCGCATCCGGCGCGGGTTGGCCCCAATTCTGAAACGGATCAAACCGATTTTTCAGCGGATTCCAATCAGTCTGCATCGAAACACCTGGCCCCAGATACGGGTTAGCGACAGCCAGCACTTCCCGGTGCGGCAGATCATCCGGCACTTTCAGGCCAACGCGCGGATTACGAATCATCCAATCCAGCGCGCCCAACACCGAAGCCGCCACTTGCAGCGTGGTGGCGTTCTGCCCCGGAACGAGCTGCCGCGCCTCGTGAATATCCAACCGTGACCCCACCCACCAGCCGTTTAAATCGTGGCCGAGCAGCAGCACCCCTAATTCATCCTGACCGTCAATGATTTCATCGCTCAAAATCCGCTGGTCATACTGTAATTCGTAGCCGTTCATCCTCAACTCGTGCAGCGAGGCAAGCGCCGCATCACACGGCAGATAGGCGTAATGCACGGTGGGCCGGTAAACCGGCACATCCGCGTCCCAAACCGTCAGATAGTCACTGAGCGTAAACGCCTCGCCATGCCGCACAACCATGCCCAGGATTTCGCCGCTGGGAACCCAGGAGCGCACCAGGGTATTCATCCCCATCTGGCTCAGACAAATCTGATTGCCGGGGCCGTAGGTGTGTTTCTGGGCCAGCGCTGGCAACCGGCGTTCATGGGTTCCCCACCCCATTTCCGCCGGGGCGATACCTTCCTCGTGAAATCCGGCGATTGACCAGGTATTTACGAACTCCCCCACGCGCTTCGGCTGATTGGTGATTTGGCTATCCCGTTCCGAAATGTGAATGACTTTAATGCCGGTCAGCCTGGCTAACCGCGCATAATTGGCCGTATTCAGCGCCTGTTCCAGCGCGGCGCGGCGGCGGCTGGCAAGATATTCGTCATCAATAATCGTGCGCGCGATGTCTTCCAGCGCCACTTTAGTCCAATGGCTGACCAGACCCGGATTCGCGCCGTGTTCCACAACGGCGGTTGGCCCCGACTCTGACCAGCGTTTTGCCATTTTCTGCAGCGCCATGTGGCGCATGTACAGGGTGCGTTCCGTCGGTGGTTTGTTTTCGATGTCGGCATACGGGTCCCACAATTCCACCGAGGTGTTGAGATACAACACCTGATGATCGTGACACCACTGGACAATCTCGCTGGTATCAATATTCCAGGCCAGATCAATCACCAGATCACCCGCACCCACGTAATAATTAAGCGTTTCCGCCAGATCGTCCGGCGTGACGCGATGCTGGACAAACTGCACCCCGGCCTCCAGCACATCGGGAATCAGTGGGCGCAGGTCTTCAAAATCCATCACCGTCACACTGGAAAAATCCATCTCAAAATGACGCAGCAGCAGGGACAAAAAACAACGCGAGACCGCCCCCACCCCCAACACCAGAATCCGACCACCAAAAACAATCTTGGTTGTCATGGGTTTTGACCTCCTATTCTTAATTACGCCCGAAATATCAGGTTCAGTCTAACACGAGTGCCATAACACAGCCGTTACGGGCGAACAAAAAAGACGCCTCGTGATGAGACGTCCTCACTTTCAAGCCTATCAGAAAGCGCATCCCAGCGCTTCCGCACACAACCAGTCTTACTTTACGTTCCCGGTTCAACCACTTCCAGGCTGACCAGACCGCGCGGCGCTTCAATCACGTAGCGCAGTTTAATCGGAAACGTATCGTAGTTCCGCGCTTCGAGGACGCCATTTGCCAGCAGGTTATAAACATTCGCATCATACAGCGGCGACTGCCCGCTGCCGTTGGAGAGTTCCAACCGCGCGCCGACGATGGCGGGGATCATCACTGTCACATCGCCATTCCGCGCCGCCAGCACCCCCAGGACATCATTTTCCGCCGAGGCTTGCGGATCATACTCCGGCAGCGTCACCAGCGCATCGCCCTGACGCAAATCCATATTCAACCGTTCGACAGCCAACCCGCTTAAGTTCAGGCTGGCGTCTCCATCGGCGCCCTTAAAACTGATGTCCAAACCGACTTCCGGCGGCAGTTCCAGCGTCAGCCGTCCGCGCCCCACCGCCGCCAACAGCGGATAGGTGTTCGGCTGCTTCTCACTCACAACCAGGGTGGCGGTGCTGTCTCCGGCCTCGTTGTATTCGGCTTCCAGCTTGCTTTCGGTACTGCCGACAAACTGCCCCGTTATCTGTCCCGTGCCGATGGCCCGCACCAATTCCACATCCGTGTTCAGTGTATCCACCTGCACCCGCAGCAGCGTCACTCCAGCGCTCATGGGCATACTCAGCGCTTGCTGGTAATCGTCCCGCTCTTGAGTCGCGCGCGTCGAAAAGGCGTAAGAGACCACGCCCGCGACTAAAATTCCACTCAATACCAGCGCAATCACGCCGCCCAGGCGCACCCGTTCGCGCAGGAAAATCATCAGGCCGCCAAAGACCAGCAGCACAGGCCACGCCCGCACGACCAGATCAAAAATACCATCCGGTATCAGGTTCAGTGCCCGCAGCATCAGCCCAATAGCCGCCGCCAGCAGTACCAAACCCAGGAAAAAATTCGTTCGCCGCCGCATCTTAGCCTCGTAACTGCCGCAGGAAAAACACGAAACTCACCGCCAGCGCCATCCCCGGCCAGAATAAACCTTCACCCCCCGGCCCGCGCAGACCGCCCGTAGCGGACACCAGCCATGCGGCCAGCGTGCCTACCGCCAGCACCAGCACCAACAGCAGCCCACCCGCTCCGCCCCGCCGGCGATTCAGCAGCGACTCCTGCGGCAGTGCCAGCCACAGCAGCAAGTAGAGCGCCGCAAATCCGCCCAAAGTGAGCAGCGCCAGCGCGACAAAAACCCCGCGAAACCACCAGGAATTAACAGGAAATAAGGCCCCCAAACCGCCGCAGACGCCGCCGAGGACACGATCTGTAAAACTTCGATACATAGGATTACTTGTGACTCACACTTTGAGCCGATATAGTAGCTAACTCAGAACACTATACCGTCATTATGACAAAGGCGCAAAACCTGAAGGGATACCCGCTCGGTTTTGCGGGTCTTAGCGTGCTTGAATGGATCATTATCAGGAGTAACAAATTATGAAAATTGGCGTAGTCGGTTGTGGGTTGGTTGGCGCGACAGCGGCTTACGCGCTGGTCATGCGCGGCATTGGCCGGGAACTGGTCTTGGTGGACAAAAATGCGGCCCGCGCCCAGGCCGAAGCCGATGATATTTTACACGCGGTTCCCTTCGCGCACCCACTGCGCGTGTCCGCCGGGGATTATCCCGATCTCGCGGGCTGCCGCGTGGTGATTATCGCCGCTGGCGTCAATCAGCAGCCCGGCGAAACACGACTGCAATTACTGGAACGCAACGCGGCAGTTTTCCGCGCGGTTGTCCCTGCCGTTTTACACCACGCCCCGGACGCTGTCCTGGTGATCGCCACCAATCCGGTAGATGTGATGACCCATCTCGCCGCCTGTTTTGCCGCCGATTACAACGTCCCGCCCAGCCGCGTCCTCGGTTCCGGCACCACGCTCGATACCGCCCGTTTCCGTGCCCTGCTGGGGCGGCATCTGGGCGTGGACTCATATCATATTCATGGGTATGTGATTGGGGAACACGGCGACTCGGAAGTGTTAACCTGGTCACTGGTCTCGGTGGGCGGCATCCCGCTGGAAGAATTTACCCAGCTCCGCCATGCCGCCCCGTTGGATGAAGCCGCCCGTAAAGAAATTGACATCCAGGTCCGCCGGGCCGCTTATAATATTATCCAGGGCAAAAGCGCGACCTACTACGGCATTGGCAGCGCCCTGGCGCGCATCGTGGATGTGATTTTACGCGACCAGCAGGCGATTCTGACGGTCTGCACGCCCATTGCGGAAATCGCGGGGGTGCAGGATGTCACCGTCGCGCTGCCGCATCTGGTCGGCGGCAGCGGCATCCTGGCGACCTTCCCGCCGCCCATTGATCGGGCTGAACAGGCGGCGCTGCATAACAGCGCCCAAATTGTGCGGGAGGCGATTATCGGGTGCAATTAGTTGGGATTGATTATCACGCTGAGGAACTAAGCTGAGGGATAAATTTTGGTACGGACACGATATATCGTGTCCGTACCAGGCCAGCATCAAATTTTATTAAGGGAAAGTCCAAAGCCCTTCCCCCGCAAACGTGCTTAAAACCGCATCGTCACCCGCACGTAGCCGAATTCAAGTTCGTCCTGACTGCGCAGGCGGTATTTCTGGTGCGCGGTGAGCGGCAGACCATTCAGGCGCGTACCGCTGGTGCTGCCCAGGTCTTCAACATACACCAGGCCATCCTCATAGGAGAGCGCTGCATGGACTCGTGAGACGCCCTGTTCGGCGGCACCGTAAGAGGTTAAATCCAGTCCGGGCGCGTCCGGGCCAGAATCATCAGCGCGGCCAATCACCAACCGCTCGGCCAATTTTAACTGAATCGTGCGCGTCCGAACGGCGCTGCTAATGGTTATGGAGATCCGTCGAGAAGGTTCAGCGGCCATAGAAACAACTTCATCAATCAAGGTTAACCTTAAAGTCATTGTGACAGATGCCCACAAAATTGGCAATAGCCGGTTGTGGACAATACAATCAGGGGCATTCAGGAGTAATTTCATGCGTTTAGTTAAACGTTTGTGGCCGCTGTTTGTCCTGGCGTTGGTCATCTTAACTGCCGGTGGGGTGATGGCCCAGGCCACCCGCCAGGGTGACGAATGTGTCATCACAGCGGATGAAGTGATCCAGGACAACCTGTTTGTGTTATGCCGAACGCTCACCATAGACGGACGTGTCGAGGGTGATTTATTAGGCGTCGCCTCGGTTGCCAACATCAAAGGGACGGTTACGGGCGATATTTATCTGATTGCCGGTCAATTTGATCTGGCCGGAACCGCCGGCGAAAATGTCAACTTTATCGGCCCGGTCTTGCGGGTATTACCGACGGCCCGCCTGGAACAACCCACCAGCGATCTGCTCAGTCTGAGCCTGAGTACCACGCTGGATCAAGGCGCAGTCATTTCCGGGGGTGTGACCGGCGCAGGCTACGAGTTCACACTCGATGGCGCAATCGCTGGCTCACTCTATTTTGTTGGCGGCGCGCTCAACCTAAATGGCTCGGTGGGCGGCGATGTCAACGCCACCGTTGGCAGCCCGAGCGATACCAGTTTTGCCAGTTGGCTGAACCTGTTTCCGCCCTTCTGGAATGCCCGTGTCCAACCGCCAGGGCTGGTCATGCCAGAAAGCGGTCAGGTTGCGGGCCATCTGCGTTATACCGGCCCAACAGAAGCGGTACTAAACGGCCAGATCAGCGGTGAAACGGTCTATACACCCGTCAGCCTTCAGCCGGATTTAACCCAGATCATCCCCGAAGAACAGCGCGGCGGACGGGAACTCGGCATCTTTTTAGGGCAAGCCATCCAGGAAGCCCTGGCCTTAGCCATTATCGGCCTCATCGGTCTGGCAATCGCTAACCGCCCGCTGCAACTCCCCATCCGGCAGATGCAGGCGCGGCCACTTCTTAGCCTGGGAGTCGGACTGCCAGCATTCATCGCCGGAATCCTGGCAATTTTAGTGGTCATGGTTGTCGGCGGGCTGATTCTTTATCTGCTGGCACGGCTGCAATTGAGCGGTTTAACCTGGGCGGGCAGCATCCTGCTGGCGCTGACGACCCTGAGCAGTTCCGGCATTTTGGCCTTTGTGGTGGTCTTTATCACGCGCGTTCTAGTCGCGCTGTTTATTGGGCGGCTGCTGGTTCAGGTGGTCGTTGGTGATGATGGCAGCCAGCGCATCACCATTATCAGCTTAATCGTTGGCATTCTGGTGGTGGCACTGGTGGTTTCGTTACCGGGAATTGGCTGGATTATTAACTGGCTCACCATCTTCTGGGGTCTGGGAGCCATTGCCGTGCATTTCTATTTCCAACTCCGCCCGGCGTATGATCGAATGCCGGTACACATTTATCGTTCAGCGGAGGGACTACCCCCACCGCCGCCGCCGATTACGAGTGACAGCGGGAATCCACCCGGTATGGATAATTTACCGGAAGATTTCCGGTGGTGGAATGACTAAAGATCGTCTAAATCGCCTTTACGCAGCGAAATTTCAAAGGCGCGGCCAATCAATAAAATCTGTTCGACCCAGTTAGCGAGGTCGTCCTCATTAACGTTCCCCAGCAGCGATTCGAGTAAATCGTCCGGCGCGTTATACAGGACTTCGGTTGACAGACAGGCCATCGCCTGCATGATCGAATCCCGCGACTCCGGCGGATCCCCTTCCATCAACCGCTCAAACCAGCGCTCAATGATGGGATGCACTTGTTCACACGACGACCCCTCATCCAGTTGGCGGTTCGCCAGCTCTTCAAATTCGTCCAACCACTGTGGATCATTGGCGGAATGATCGGTCATCCGACTTCTCCCTCACTGTCCCGATGTTAAGGATAGTTTACTCGATAGGTGTATAAAAAGCACGTTCATAGATTCTAACGTTAAAAGCCGGTCTTCAGTTGCATTTTTCTCATTGTAGGCGTTTTAACATTAGAACACAAGTACTACACACTCCCAGTTACCAGCGGCGACACTATCCGATGGTCACAAAAACCGGGCCGCTGCGCCCCTACTCAGCCGGGGAAAAACTGCTACAATGACGCGGGAAATTTACCGCAGTGGGTGCATATGCGTATTAATAAATGGGTCGTTGTCGGCCTGGGAATTCTCATCAGCCTTGTCTTTTTGTGGCTGGCGTTTGGCAACCTGGAACTGGACGCCGTACTGAGTTATATCCGGCAGGTCAATCTAGGTTTGTTGGCATTGGCAGTGATTGTTTTCATGCTGTCGGTGGTGCTGATTGCGTGGCGGTGGGGCTTTTTACTCCGCGCGGTGCAGGTCATCCCACTCAGTTATCTCACCCAACTGGTGTTAATCGGCTACATGGGCAACAATGTTTATCCTTTCCGCAGCGGCGAAGTCCTGCGGGTAGTGTTGTTGCAACATAACCAGCACGTCCCGCTGGCAAAATCCGCGACAACGGTGGTGGTTGAGCGGGTCTTTGATGGCCTGGTGATGCTGACCTTTGTCGTCACCGCTTTAATGTTCATTAACCTCCCCTCGCCCGAAGTCCGGGCCGGAATTCAAGCGGCAGCCATCGTCTTTTTAGGGCTGGTCGCTGTGTTTTTTGTGCTGGCCTTCCGCCCCGGCCTAATGCGCGCCCTCTTGCGTTTGGTTGAGCGGTTGCTCCCCAAACGGCTGGCGGAAATTGTGAACCACATTGGCGAAGGCATCCTCAGCGGTCTGGAAGGTTTACGCAGCCCGCGTGATCTGGCCGGGGCGGTCTTTGCCTCCTATGCCAGTTGGCTGGTTCACGCCGTTGTTTACTGGCTGGTCGCCTTCGCCTTTGGCCTGCAACTAAGTTATGCCACAATGTTACTGGCCGTTGGCATGGTGAACCTCGCCGGTTTAATCCCCGCCTCGCCCGGTATGATTGGCGTCTTTGAATATTTTGGGGGCATGGCGCTGACCGCCGTTGGTATCCCGAATGAACAGGCCCAAGCGTTTGCACTGGTGGCCCATGTGGTGGTCTGGCTGCCCGCAACGGTACTGGGCTTTTATTATCTGCTGCGCCAGGGCCTCAGTTGGTCGGACATTACCCACGCCCGCGAGATGGAAACCAAAGCGGCAGGCAGTGAAGTTTAAGCCGCAATCATGATGCAAAGGTTAATCATTCATGGCAAATAATCATTCGCTCAAGATTGCCATCATTGGCGCGGGCGTGGCCGGACTGGCTGCGGCCTGGGATTTAGCCCGCGCCGGTTATCAGGTCGAAGTGTTTGAGGCCGAACCGGAAGTTGGCGGGCTGGCCGCCGGTTTCCGCGATGCCGGTTGGGACTGGTCACTGGAAAAGTATTACCACCACTGGTTTGAGACTGACCAGGACATGCTCAAGCTGTTGGGCGAAATCGGCGCGTCCGACAAAGTGCTGTTCCCCCGCCCCAAAACCAGTTATTGGATCAACGGCAAAATCTACCGCTCGGAGATGAACGCCTCGACCTTGCAACTGCCGCTGTCACTTTTCAGCCTGTTCCGGTTGGGGCTGGCCGGAGTGTATTTGAAGTTCATCACCAAAAACTGGCGCGCGCTGGAAAAAGTCACGGCGGATAGCTGGATGCGCCGCACGATGGGCGAAGAAGCCTACAACCGCCTCTGGCGCCCCCTACTCATTGGCAAATTTGCAGATCAGTACCAGGACGTGAATATGGCCTGGATGTGGGCGCGCATTTACAGCCGTTCGGTACGACTGGGCATTTTTAGCGGCGGCTTCCAAGCGTTTATGGAAACCTTAGCCGAGGCCGTGCGCGGTCAAGGCGCGGCCATCCACCTGAGTACGCCGGTTCAGAAAATCAGCATCGAAGGCGGCCAACCCACGCTGACGATTAACGGCGAAACGCGCGTTTATGACCGTGTTATCAGCACGACTTCGCCGGGGCTGCTGCTCAAACTCACGCCGGAACTACGCGAGACGCCATATGGCAAACAGGTCGCCGCCCTCAAAAGTATCGGCGCAATTTGTGTGGTTCTGGCGCTCAAACAATCCGTCCTCACGGATGGCACCTACTGGCTGAACCTGCCCGCGACCAGCGCTGACAAACGCGCCAATGAGTTCCCATTCCTGGCGTTGGTGGAACACACCAATTTTATGGACAAACAGCATTATGGCGGCGATGTGCTGGTCTACTGTGGCGACTACGCGCCCATTGACCACGAATATTTCCAACTGAGCGATGAGGCCCTGGTCGAACGTTTCCTCCCGGCGCTCAAAAAAGTGAACCCCGCCTTTTCGCCGGATTGGATTCGCAAAACCTGGGTCTGGCGCGCGCCCTATGCGCAGCCCGTTCCTGGCGTCAACCACAGCGAAAAAATTCCGCCGCTGGCGACGCCGCTGCCGGGACTCTTCTGGGCCAGCATGAGTCAGGTTTACCCCTGGGATCGCGGCACAAACTACGCGGTCAGAATTGGGCGCGAAGTCGCCCAACTCGCGGTGCAGTAAATCGTTAAAAAATGAGGGCAGAAATCATCTACCCTCATCCCCATCATTGTTACGGCGCGTTTTGCACAAATTGGCTGCCTACCGGCTCACCTAGTTGAACTTCCTCGCCGTTAGCCAGATAATCCGAAAACCGCAGCGGCAAGCCATACGCGCCCTCGGCAAAACCGGTGATGGCTCCTTCTACGTCGTAAGCCAGTAATTCCGATGTGTTTTGCAGGTGGATGTGCAAGTGGGGTTCAGAGGTATTGCCGGAGTTGCCCACCAAGCCAATTGGCTGCCCCGCTTCTACCGTATCGCCTTCTTCCACGAGAATGCTCCCCGGTTGCATGTGCGCCAGGAACAGATACTCATCCTCGGCGACCTGAAGTACCACATGGTTTCCTGCTGGATTTTCCGCATCGGTTTCGACCTGGGGCTGCATATCCGGCAAATCATTGACGACGGTAATGACTTCGCCAGCGGCGGGAGCCAAGATGGTCTGTCCATAAACATAATAATCCTGGGGTTTGGTTCCTTCCCCGGTAAAGGTGCTGCCATCGCGCCAGATCACAAAATCATAGGCGTGGCGCTGCGGCGGTGCGTCTACATGGTAATTATCCAGCGCGTTATCCCCGCCCCAGAAGGTGTACCATAAACCTTCAAACGGCAGTTGAAAAATCACATCACTTTCATAATCCGCCGCCGGGTCTTCAGGCAGCGCAGTCACCGGTTGCAGATTCAAGTACGACACTTCCCCCGCTTCATTAAATCCGGCAGTCAGGGCCAAATCCGTATCTGACCAGGCATGTTGGGCCGAATAGAGCTGCATCCCACTGATTGAAGCCGTTCGGGTATGGACTTGATCGCCAATTGGCGTCACCGCCATAAGTTGATCATAGTAGCCTTGAAGCTGTTCTAAAGTGACCTGGGCTTGAAAATCAACCGCAAGACGATCATAAAGCGTTTCGATGTCGTTATCCAGAAAGAGCTGCACAATCTCCGGGCCTTCGGTAGCCGCCAGTTGCACCGCCGCTGCATAACTTTCAGCGACTTCCTCATAACTCGCGGGCGGCGGAACCACGCCATCACTTTGGGCTTGCAGGCCAACCCGTGGAACCAGGAGCAGAACAATAGCTAACAACAGGCCACGATAAGCCAGATTGCGTTTCAAAAACCGCATCAACACTTTGCCTCCTTGACAAACTTTATTCCTTATAAGCTAATACGAATAAAACCCTGATGAAGTTGCGGTCAACGGGTATATCAAAAACGGGCTTAAGGCAAACGCAAGGCCAACGGCTTATTTTTAGGGCAAGTTATAAATTTCCATTTGTGTGTTTACCCATTAACCAGCGCTTTCTGGTTTTAATGACGCACAAATTCCATTACAATAAGCAGGCGTTAGCCACCCTGTAATGGTAAAACGGCAACCACAACCCCTTGAGGAGTAATTTATGAAAATTCTTGTAGCCGGAACCGGATTTGTGGGTCTCACCCACGCCGCTGTCATTTCAGAATACGGCCATGAAGTCTACGCTTACGACGTAGACGAAAAGAAAATCGCGGCCTACTGCTCCGGCGATCCGGCCCAAATTGAACAGTATGTCAACGAACCGGGTCTGTCAGACATTATTGCGGAAAACCTGAATCGTTACCTGTTTTTCTGCCATGCCAATGACATTGAAAATATCATCGAAGGCACGGACGCTATTTTTATGTGCCCGCCGACACCGCCGAATCCCAACGGTTCCTCCGACCTCAGCTATTATTTTGATGTCGCCAACCATCTGGCGCGCCTGCTGGCAAAACGCCAGGATCAGCGCCGCGTTGTCCTGATTAACAAAAGTACCGTGCCAATTGGCACCGCCCGCCAGTTGGAAGGGGTGCTGAAACAGCACAATGTGCCGAACGCGGGCGTGGCTTCCAATCCCGAATTTCTGCCCGAAGGCGACGCGGTGGAAAAATCCCGCCGCCCGGATCGCGTGGTTGTGGGCGCAGATACGCAGGAAGATTTTAAGATTATTCGCCGCATCTATTCCCAGTTTGTGAACCATGTGCGCATTCGTTACATTGAAACCACGCCGGAAACGGCGGAATCCATCAAATACACGGCCAATACCCTGCTGCTGACCTATATTTCTTTCTGGAACGGTGTCGGCGCGCGGTTGGGGGAAGCCTTCCCGAACATTCGCATGGAAGACCTCAAGCGCGGTGTGACCGCCGACGCCCGCATTAGCACCTGGGGTTCGTATGTCTCCAACGGTGCGGGCGGCTCCTGCTTCGGCAAGGATATTCAGTCGTTGATTTACCAGTTTAAGACGGTTGGGCAAGCGACGGATTTACTGGAATCGGTCTACGACATCAACGAATATCAGAAAACCTATCTGGTTGACCGCGCCATTCAGGAAGCGGGCGCAAGTTTCAATAACAAAACAGTGGCGCTGCTCGGTCTGGCGTTTAAACAGCGCACCAACGACATGCGCGACGCCTCCTCGCTCCAGGTCGTCAATGCGCTGCTGGGACGCGGTGTAAAATCCATTCGCGCCTATGATCCGCTGGCCGTCCATGAAGCCAAGCGCTTTTTTAACCCGGACAATAACCATCTGTTTGAACGCATCAGCTACCACAGCTCCCCCAAAGAAGCCCTGACCGGCAGCGACATGGTGTTTATCTCCACCGACTGGGAAGAGTTTCGCGGCCTGTCGCGCACGATTGAACAGACGGTGCAACCGCCCTATCTGGTGATTGATGGCCGCCGCATGATTCCGGATTTCCAGGAACTCGTCGAACGCGGTTATGGGTATATTGCGGTTGGTTCGCCGTACATCCACAAATAGAGCCTGACCCAAACCTACTTTCCCGCGCGGGCGATCTGATTCAGGTCGCCCGTTTAATTTCCCTTGACTGTGATTCTGACAGAGATGAACCCTTCTGACATCTTCTGGTATTTCTATCCCCCATCCGGTAAACTTTCCCAAAAGCACAATTACCTTTTTGAGAGGATTTGGGATGGAAATAAGCGTCTTTAAGACTGATTATCTGACGGAGATGGCCGAACTGTTTGTTCAGAACTTCAAATGCCTGCGCTCCGGCATCCCACTGGTTCCCGATGTGCTGGAAAATACCGGGCGCGTCACCCAACTCTTGAGCCGCTGGCTGGCATCCTGTCCGGGCCTGGTCGCCCTCGATCATGGCAAAGTGGTCGGTTATCTGGGCTGGTATCGGGTGGATGGCTTTCGGGGAACGGATCGGAAAGCGGCGTACTGTCCCGAATGGGGCCATGCCGCCGCTGCCACCGCCAAAGCCGAGATTTACCGGGCGCTCTACCACACGGCGGCGGAGCAGTGGTTTGCGGCGGGCTGTCAGACCCACGCTCTGACCCTGCTGGCCCAGGATACCGCCGCCGAAAAAGTCTGGTTCTGGAACGGCTTTGGCCTGACTGTTGTGGACGCGATTCGTCCCATGCAGCCGCCGGAAATTTCCGCAGCCAGCGGCCTTCAATTTCGAAAAGCGACCCTGGAAGATGTACCAGCACTGGTTGAACTGGAAGCCGAACACGCGCAGCACTATCAGCAGCCGCCGGTTTTGATGATGGCTTATGCTCCCAAAGATGCGGCCACTTTGACCGAATTTATGAATGAACCGGCCAACAGCCTGTGGCTGGCGCTGGCTGGTAAAAAGGCGGTTGGTTACATGCGTTTTGAAGCCAGTAACGAAACTGCCATCCTGGACACCTCCGACAATATCACCATCACCGGCGCTTTTATCCGCCCCGAATGTCGCGGGCGCAAAGCCGGAGCGGCCTTGCTATCAGCGGCCATTCAGGATTATGCTGACCAGGGGTATCAGCGCTGCTCCGTCAACTTTGAGTCCTTTAACCCGGAAGCTGCTGGTTTCTGGATGCGTTATTTTGAACCGGTGTGCCTCAGCGTAATACGTGTTCCCGAAAAATCACCGCTTTCGGCCTGAAATAGCAGCGGGCGGTTGCCTTAAACCGCCCGCACCTTTCTACTTGGAAACGGCTTCCTGCTCCTGCATCTGGCGGAAGAACCGCCCCCAATGCGGCTGGCGTCCATCCACATCGGTAAAGCCGTATTCGTCTACCAGTGTCCAGGTTGACCAGGCTTTTCCGGCTTTAACCGCGACTTTTGGATCACCTGCCAGCGCCACCACCGCTCGCCCGATATAATGCGGCGTTTCCGACTCGGCAAAATAGCGATCTTTAGCAACGGCGTCGCGCCAGTTGGCCTCGGTCACACCAAAATGATCGAGC
Organism: Phototrophicaceae bacterium; assembly: GCA_036261085.1. GTDB lineage: Bacteria > Chloroflexota > Anaerolineae > Aggregatilineales > Phototrophicaceae > CFX2. The sequence continues at coordinate 13,346 of DATALK010000441.1, forward strand.
ATGGCCTCGGAGCGTAAGAACCCCGGCGTTAAGGCCAGCGCGGTCACGCCCTTCCTTTCCAGGTCTTTTGCCATGCCCAGCGCCAGCCGGATGACCGAGGTCTTAATCAGATCGTAGAGCAAATTACCCCGGTAATCTAACGTATCGCCGTCCGTCACTTCGATTACCAGACCGGCACCGTGTTCAAGCATGAGCGGTAATCCATACCGGCTGGTCACGATGTGGGAGAAAATCGAGCGTTCCAGCAGCAATCGGGCGGTTTCGGGAGCCAACTCCCAGAACGGTTGGCCCCATTCAATCAGGCTATCCCCGCCCCAGATGTCATTCACCAGTAAATCCAGTTGGCCGTGCTGCTCCTGCCGCACCCGTTCAAACAGCGCTTGCACTTCAGCTTCGCGGGTATGATCCACTCTGACCGGAATCCCGACGCCGCCACCCGCGCTCACCAGTTCCGCCGTTTCCTCGATGGTCTCGATTCGCCCCATATCGGAAAGCTGGCCGCGCACACTGCGTCCGGTGCAGTAGACAGTAGCCCCGGCAGCGCCCAATTCCACCGCGATGCCGCGCCCGGAGCCGCGTGTTGCCCCGGCCACCACCGCCACTTTGCCGCGCAAATCGGCTTTTATTGGCCCTGTTTCCATTATGACTTCCCCGCTTCAAACCGCCAGCGCGTTGCCGTACTGAAAAAGTCGCGCCACGCCAGCACCACCTGCGGACGCAAAACAAACATGCCATGATCTGGTTCGGCGGCTTTATCGTCCTGGTCGGCAAAATCGGATTCTTTTTTGCCTTCATACTTGATCTTGTAAAGCCGCCGCAGCCGCTTTAACACCGTTTGATCGCTCATGCCTTCAATCCGGCCATCTATAATCACCACTTCATCGCCGCTTTCCAGATGCACCGTCGCCGCCGGATTCAGTTTAAAATTGCGCCCGGTTCGCGTAGCTGGATCGGTATCAAAATAGAGCGCATTATCCAACCACACACCCCACACCGGCACCGCGTGCGGTGTGCCGTCTGGTCGAGCGGTGACAATCCAATAATTGCGCGCGGTGGTCATCCGCTCAACGACATAACTCCAGGGCAATAAGCCTTCCTCGTTTTTCGGCACACCGTACCCTTCTGGCATTTTCGGGCGACTTGATACGGGAACCATCACATTCGACATCGCTACCTCCATCCATCTCAGCCAACAGTTTCACTATACGGGAAATTCATGACATCTTTTGTCATATTGATGGTAAACTGGGTCGTCCAGTGGAGTATGACAGGAGGCTGAAGATGCGTGCTGACCGGCTGCTTTCGATTTTACTGCTGCTGCAAACCCAGGGACGGTTAACCGCCCGCGATCTGGCCGCGCGCCTGGAAGTGTCCGAACGCACGATACACCGCGATATGGAAGCCCTGAGCGCTGCCGGAATTCCCGTCATAGCCGAACGCGGCACGGGTGGCGGTTGGTCGCTGATGGACAATTACCGCACCAATTTAACTGGCTTCAAAGAAGCGGAAATTCAAGCATTATTCCTGGCCCAGCCCCCACGCCTGCTGGCTGATCTGGGACTGGAAGCAGCGGCAGAAAACGCCGTCCTTAAACTGCTGGCCGCGCTGCCCTCAGCGCGCCGCCACAATGCCGACTATATCCGCCAGCGAATTTATGTAGATGCGCTCGGTTGGCAAAAACTCGATGAGGATATTTCCGCCTTGCCGGTGATTCAGGAAGCCTTGTGGGACGAACAACAACTGGCGCTTCTCTACCGCCGCGCCGATGGCGTAGCCGTTGAACGAGTCGTCCATCCGCTGGGATTGGTCGCCAAAGGCAGCGTGTGGTATCTAGTGGCGACAGTCGAGGGCGAAATCCGCACCTACCGCGTTTCCCGCGTGCAGGACTCACATGTGGTGGATGAACCCGCCACACGTCCGTCCGACTTCGATCTGGCCGCTTATTGGGAGCAATCCAAAGCGGAATTTGTCGCCAATCTGCCGCGTTATCCGGCCACCCTGCGCCTCAATCCTGAACGGCTACCGTTTCTAAAAGGTTGGCGCTTCGCCCGGATTGAATACCTCAGCCCGCGTGAAGCTGATGGCTGGATCACAGCATCCGTGCAGTTTGAACTCGAAAGTGAAGCCTGCGGGTACATTCTCAGCGGCGGCGACCAAATCGAAGTCCTCGAACCGCCAGAACTGCGCGAACGAGTCCGGCAAACCGCGCGGGAAATTGCCGCGCGGTATGAAATGAATGAACAACCGCTATAACCTACTTACGACGGTTGGACTTCCACCGCTACGACAGACGGAACCTTCACTGTAGTCGTACTTTTCCGCTGCCAGGGCAAAGCCAGCCACAACCCGCTGCCCAACAAGGTCACAATGGCGACCAGTTGAAAAGCGCTGGCCGCGCCCA
>DATALK010000327.1:0-3557 GCA_036261085.1 Phototrophicaceae bacterium
CCTCGCTTCCACTTCTAGATAACCGACCGCTACTTAAAAATCAGTTATTGGTAGTGACCGTTTCAGACAGTTATAAGTTTGTTGATCTAAGATTTCATGCAGATGGGTAAAGCCAGAGAAAAATATGGCTATCAATATTGAATTCCGCCTTGATTAGAGCCACAATAAAATTCACTGACCCATTATGAGCCTTAGAGAGAAGATTTTGACCATTTCAATCTCAGACCACCCCCAAACCTCAGCCTCGCAATTGTGCGAACCAATTTTGCGTTCGCTGCCAGACTGGTTCGGCATCGAAGCCGCTACCCAGCAGTACATTCAGGACACCGACACTTACCCGACTTTTATCGCCTATGATGGCAACCAGGCCGTTGGCTTCCTTACGTTAAAGGAACACACCGAATACGCAGCGGAAATCCAGGTGATGGGCATCAGATCGGAATATCACCGGCAGGGCATTGGCCGCGCTTTATTACAGCGCGCCGAAGCGTATTTAAAACAAAAAGGCTTGCGCTTTTTACAGGTCAAAACGTTAAGTTCCAAACATCCTGATGGGGGTTATGGCAAGACGCGCGCGTTTTACCTGGGGATGGGCTTTATGCCGCTGGAAGAATTCCCGGATTTGTGGGGCCAGCGAATCCCTGCCTGCAACTGATTAAAGCGCTTTAGTCGCCTTGCGAATAATGTAGGGGAGCGCCTGTGTGCGCTCCCCGTCGGTCTATTTTATCGAACTAGCGGTGGTGGTAGGTCGCCCAACCGAGATACTTGGTAAAGGCTTCATAAATCGCCCCAGCGACGCGCGTCTGGTTAATCGAAACGTGGTGTTCATAACCATTAGCGCAAATATGCTGTAACAGTTCTTGCAGATGCGGCACCCGTACCACACCATAACCACCGAAGGTCGTCAGCGGGTCATTGGTGAATTCCCCCTCGCCCACATACGCCTTAATTTTGCCTTCAAGATCGTCGGTGCTGACGCGCAGGTAAGTAAATGGCGTTTCGCGCACGCGCCCGTAGAGTGTGCCGTAAGTATTTTCCGCGCCAACCGACCCGGCAATAATTTCCTGGTACTGCATCACCGGAATATCATCCACGAACACATCTTTAGGCAGGTTGGAGCAGTGGAACACCACACCCTTATCGGGGTCATCGCCATAATTGTTATTCCAATCTACCAGCGCGCTGGGCTTGCCGGAAGCCAGGGCCAGCGCCAGCATGGACACGGTTCCGACCACATCGGTTTCGCAGGCCGACGGCAGCAAGCCGTTGCTCAACATACTCATCACACTGCACGGGACAATCCCGAAATATTCTTCCATTGAAGTCCAGCACTGCACGGCGGTGGCGTCCAACTGCGCGTCGGCCATCCACCGATCCATCACCACGCCGAACTTGGACATCTTCACCAGGGCGTGATCGGGAACATTCGAAACGCGGGCATAACGTTCAATCGCGGCGCGTTTTGCCAGCACGTCGCCATCATCATCCGCCAGCCGCTCAATGCGCCCATACACTTCCGACAGATCGAGCGTATCCACGCTGATACCGGCATGTTCGAGCAGCTTTTCGCTGTAACGCACGGTCTTAAAGGCACTGGGACGCGCCCCCACGCAGCCAATACGGGCCGTGCGCATTCCCCGCACCACCCGGCAGACCGCCGCGAATTGTTTCAGATCATACATAAACGATTCACTGGTGGGGTCAACAGTGTGCAGCCGCGTCAGCGAATAGGGAATGTTGTACTGGCGCAGGTTGTTGCAGATGCTCATTTTGCCGCAAAAGCTGTCTCGACGGTCATCAATCCCCATGCGGCTGACATCATCCGGGAAAGCGTGGATGAACACGGGTACATTCAGATTCGCCCGTTTCAGCACATCGGCCATCGCTGTTTCTTCGCCAAAGTTCGGCAGTGTAATCAGAATACCGTCAATGTCATCGCGGTGCTGGCGGAACAGGTCAACGCAGATTTGCACCTCGCGCATAGACGTAATCGCCCCGCAGGCGGTTTCGTCCTCGCCAACAATGATCGTCTTGATGCCCGCATCAGCTAATACATCCAACATCACTTTACGTCCAGTGATCGCCAGGTGATTCGGGAAAAAACCCCGATTGCCAACAATCACGCCGAGAGTGACCGGGCGGCGCGCCAGCGGCACGCCATTTGCAGCTTGAGATTGAGTTACAGGAAGAGCCATAAGTATGTGTCCTTACTTGAAAATACGTATTTTTGAAGGGAATTTGGAGCGTAAATCTCCGATTGCTTGCCAGTATAACGCATTTGATTCCAGTGGCGGATTACAAACGGCAGGTGAAGCAGGGTGAAATAAAGCATATGAAAATCCACCGGCAGGGATGATTAAATCTTCCGGTAACGATGGCCCAACGGGAACCACGTTGCCAGCAATCATAACCAAAACAAATTGAGAATTGGCTTTATCTTATTGATTTTTTAGGCTAAATCTTGTTACGATATTCACAAGGGGGTTTTATGGTTGAGATTTATGAAATGGAAGTTTTTTTAGCCGCTGCCGAAACCGGCAGTTTTTCCGAAGCTGGCCGCCGAATGCGCCTGTCGCAACCGGCCATCAGTATGCAGATTCGCGGCCTGGAACAGCGCCTGGGCGTGGAACTGTTTCACCGCGCCGGACGGCATATCCAATTAACCACCATCGGTCAAGCCCTGGTTCCCCTGGCGCGCGATCTCATTAACCATGCTGCCCAGGTTCAGGAAACCGTCACGGCTATTCACGGCGAAGTGACCGGCGTCCTGAAAATCGCCTGCGGTACTACTGCCGGTAAATACCTCCTGCCCCGCATCCTGGCCCCCTGGCTGAAAAAATATCCGGCGGTTCAGGTCCATTGTGTGGTAATCGAGCGTAAAACCGTCCTGGAAATGATCGGTTCCGGCGCGGCGCACCTTGGTCTAACCAGCGCCTGTGAGCCAGCCCGCGCTGTGGAATACCAACCGTTTACCGCTGACCCAATCGCCTTAATCGTCCCGCCCGGCCATCCCTGGTCGGTGCGGGAAGCCATCCGCATTGCGGATTTACCCGGCGGCAAATTCGTCCGGCGCGAACTGGCCGCCGGAACGCTGGCAACCGTAGCGGAAGCCTTATCGCCGCATGGCCTGAGCCTGAATGATTTGCCAGCCATCATCGTCATTGAGGATTCCGCAGCAGTTTACCAGGCCGTTGCTGAGGGCATTGGCGTGGCCTTTATTTCGCGTTGGGCCGCCGCTCAGGGCATCGCTGCCGGAGCGGTTATCGAAGTGCCAATTACAGGACTAGAATTAGTCCAGCCGCTTTATCTGGTGCGGCCTGTTCCGGCCCGCCCGGCCACCGTCGCCGCCATTTTCTGGGATTTTGTTTTTTCGCCGACTGGCCGGGAAATTCTCGGCTGTTAATCCATCGTTCGCTGTTGGTTTAGTGATGAGACCATCACCCATGTCAAAACGATTATTACCTTCGCTGTTTGTGCTTGGCTTTATGCTCCTCCTGGCGGGAACCGCCTCGCTGGTGCTGGCGGTTCCACCCAACCAGGAAGCCACCCCCGAAAGC
>DATALK010000463.1:0-26253 GCA_036261085.1 Phototrophicaceae bacterium
AAGATCAGTGTATTCGCTAATCACCATGGTATTATCTGAAGAATCGCTATCAAGCAGTTCTGTTTCAGTTTCAAAGTTATTTTCATAATCTCTTGTCCCGCTTAACGAAAATTCTGAAGCTGCTCTAATAGCCCGTAGCAGCCTAGCGACGGCGGCGGGTGTTCGTCCCGCCGAAAAGTCTACCCATTGGATACGTGCAAGATTGTTTGGTAATTTGACATTTGGTTTTAGTTTTAAAGGGATAATTGGTTTTTTATTTTCAAACGCTAGTGTCAACTCAATCTTACAGTATTCAGATTCAAGTGATTCAGGCGTTAATGCATAAACAAAAGCATCACTTTCGGAGATAGCATGTCGAATTTGTTTTTCCCAATCTTGGCCCGGTATTAAGTCACTATCAAACCAGGGTTCGTATCCACCAGCCCTGAGTAAGTCGACCAATTCAGCAATCTGCACCTGATCTGCGTGGGCGTAGCTGATAAAAATTCGCATTGATACATCCTGTTTGGGAGCATTCGCTGTTAATACGAGATTATACGACTCATTGCAGCGAGAGCAAAATCTTCCTTTGCTCTGGAAGAGAAGATAGAAAAGGTCATTGAGGGAACACGAGATTATGACAACTTGACCGAATGTATGAAAAGGTTTAAACGTTTCCAAATATCAAACGCGCCCTGAGTCTCAACCTCAGGGCGCGTTAACTTGTCTTCAGACTAACGACTAGAGACTATGGACTAATGACTTCCAACTACACTGGCGGCCAGGGGTAGTTCGGCCCACTGCCCGGCTGTGGATACTTTTTGGTGCGCAGCAGATGGCGAACCCGTGACTGGAAGGCGCGAATTTCGGACTCGTGCAGTAGTTCCAGCATGGACTGGCGGAAGGGATGGTTGGGGTCGTCCAGGGTGCCGCACAGGTTTTCGATGTCACCGAGCAAATTATCAGGAATCGGCTCTCCGGCAAAATCCCAGATGACCGTCCGTAATTTGGGGGATTGGTGGAAGGTAATCCCGTGATCTATGCCCCACAAATGCCCCTGGCTGTCCAGCAGGCAGTGGCCGCCTTTGCGATCCGCATTGTTCACCAGACAATCAAAGGCGCACATGACCCGCAGTTGAGAAGCCAACGCCTGGGTGTCGAAGGAGAAGTAATTCAGTTCGGGATCGTGGTCAATAAAAAACTGCATGGAACCGTTCCCGCGCGGCCCGTCCCGCAGTACCGTTGGCGGCACCACCTGCCAGCCGAGTTCCTGCGATACTCGGAACGCCGCCACTTCCCGTTTGCACAGCGTCCCATCGGGGAAGTCCCACAGCGGACGCTCCCCTCGGCGGGGTTTATAGACGGCCATCAGCGTGGTGTCTTCGTGCGTGACAGAGACCAGAAAGGTGTAGTTGGAACTATACCGCATGATGCCGTGTTCATCCTGAATCGAGCCTTTGGTCAGGATTTCCGTCACCCGCTCCAGTGTGATCGGCGTCGAGTCGTGGGGATTTTCGTTCTCGCTCATGTCCAGTAGTAAATCAATCGTCCATTTTGTTTGGGGTCGGCGCGGCCCGATTTGACCATTTCCAACGCCTGAGCGCTTAACAGACGCATTTGCTCCCGACTGCACCACAGCCGCACAATGCCCGGTTCAATCAGGCTGGGATCCGTGTCTTCTTCAACCGGAACAGCTTCCTGGGCCACCAGGATTACCATATCCTGATCTTCGTCGTAGCCTAAGCCCATCTGCGCCACGCGAAAAACCGGCTCAATCGGCTCCCGCAAGTCCATATCAACGGCGCTTAAATCGGGATCGGGTTTTATTGCGGCCTGGGGATACCGTTCATCCAGGTCTTCGAGCAGTTCTTTGACAGCTTCACTCAGCGCCCACGCCTGCTCTTTTTCGATAATCAATGATACCAGTTGGTTGCCCTGGCCGCCTTGCAGGTGAAACACCCGTTGTCCCTTTGGCCCAATCGTCCCAACGGTTATAAAATCTACAGGATTTAACTCAATCTGTTGACCCGGCATGGTTCGCCTTTATGGTTAGATATAGTGTATCGCCAACATGTAATCAAACCGTTTGACCGGCCTGTTTTTCACGCTGCTTCCGGTCTTTTTCCAATTGTAACACATGCGCCATATCGTTCACGGTGACAACATACGGCCGCCCATAACTGAGGTTTAAGGAACTGATGGACGCTGGCGAGACCACGATGCGCTGGAAAACATCCAGGTGCATTCCCAGATAATGCGCCAGCACCATTTTAATCAAATCGGCATGGCTGACCACTGCGACCAGGTGGCCGGGGTGCGCTGCCGCCAGTTCTTCAATCGCATTGACGGCTCTTTCCTGGACGCCGCGCATGGTTTCGCCGTTGGGAAAGTACGCCCGCGACGGCGTTTCCTGCACGACGCGCCACATCTTGCGTTGGGTCAGCTTGGCAATCTCCATGCCTTCCCAGTCCCCGTATCGGACTTCGCCAATCCCTTCCTTCTGTCTGATTTCCAGGTGTGGATGGTGCTGGCGCACGGCTTCGGCAGTTTCCATCGTGCGTTCCAGCGGGCTGGAATACAGATACTCAATGGGGACATCGGCCAATCGGCGGCCTAACGCTTCCGCCTGGGCCTGGCCCTCGTCGTTTAAATGCACGCCTGGCGTCCATCCGGCCAGTTTGCCCGTTTTTACAAAATCGTTGACGGCATGTCGAATGAGTAAAAGGTGCGTCATTATGTCTTTATAAATGTGTATGCTTCTATCGGATGATAACATAAGCCGGTATGAATTGCATGTTGGAGGTTGATTAACGAGTAGTGCCCGCAAGGAGATGATGTTACACTCGGAAAGTGATTTTTACCGGACTGGGAGGTGAAAAGTACCATGACAACTTTAATTACCGGCGGCGCGGGCTTTATTGGTAGTCGGTTGGCCGCTCATTTGTTGGAATGTAACCAACCGGTTGTGATTTTGGACAATTTCGATCCCTACTACGATCCCGCTGTCAAACGGGCGAACATCGCGGCGCTGAATAATCAGGCCATCCTGATTGAAGGGGATATTCGGGATACCGCGCTGATTGATCGCCTTTTTAGCGAACAGGGTATTACGCGGGTGGCGCATCTGGCTGGTTTAGCCGGTGTACGCAGTTCTATTGAGAACGGCGCGTTATATGCGGATGTGAACACCACCGGCAGCGTTAATTTGATGGACGCGGCTCGCCGTCACAACGTCAGCGTTTTTGTGCAGGCGTCCACCTCATCCGTTTATGGGCAGACCACGCGCGTACCGTTTGCCGAAGAAGATGCCCCCGACCTGCCGTTAGCGCCGTATCCGGCCAGCAAACGCGCGGCGGAATTATTTGGCTACAGTTATCACCAGTTGTTTGGCCTGAATGTGACGGTGCTGCGTTTCTTTAACGTTTATGGGCCGTTTGGCCGCCCCGATATGATGCCCCGCCGTGCCATCGAATCCATTCTTAAAGGCGAGGTGATTACCATGTACGATGGTGGTGATTTGCTGCGCGATTGGACATATGTTGAGGATTTGGTCGGTGGCGTGGCGGCGGCGTTGGATCGCCCGCTGGGTTATTCGATCATTAATCTGGGCTGTGGTTCGCCCATCGCCTTAACCGAATTTATCCAGATTTACGAGCGGCTGATTGGCAAAAAGGCCATCACCAAATCGGCCCCCGCGCCGTTGAGTGAGCCGCGTGTCACATACTGTAATAATACTCGCGCGCGGGAGTTATTAGGGTTTAATCCACAGGTGCAGATCGAAGAAGGTTTGGCGCGGACCTGGGCCTGGTATCAACAGCATTTTGGCCTTCTCACCAACTCTTAACCCTTAAAAGTGAGGCAGAATGGGTATTCCAACGCTGTATCCCGGCCATTTTGGAATATAATAGTACCCATATTCTGTCTGATTTAGGGTTGAGGGATGAAACTTGGAATCATCGCGGACATTCACGGAGATTATTCCGCGCTACAAACTGCTTTAGACCGCCTGGATAGTGTGCATCACGTTGACCATATTTTGTGTGCCGGGGATTTAATCGGACGCGGCCCGGCGCAGGATGAGGTCGTCAGTCTGATTCGTTCGCGGGAGATTCCGACGGTGCGGGGCAACCATGACGAGTGGAGTCACGGTCTTTCTCCCAAAAACGCGGACTTTCTGGATGATCTCCCGATCAATTGGCAGGGAAATTATCTGGGGTACAAGGTGTTTATGTGTCACGGCAAACCCGGTAATAACATCTGGGGTTTGTACCGTGACCATGTTTCCAACACCCTGCTGAACATGATGCTCGGTTCGCTGGAAGCTGATGTCCTTATTGTCGGCCATACCCATGTGCCGATGTTTATTCGCGTGGCGAACGGCTGCGTGATTAACCCCGGTTCGTTGTATACCTTTAATAGTATGCGGGTTACGTCGCATACTTATGGTATCCTGCACCTGCCGGATTTGAATTTTGATTTGTACGACCTGACCACCGAGGCGATTAAGCCACTGGAAGCCACATGAGCGAAAAACCCAACGTGCCTGCCGAACACTACACGCGGGCCTATTTTGAAAAGTGGAACTACGCGGATCGCGGCCTGGGCAAATATAGTATGTACTGGTTTGCCCGCCGGTATTATGCCGCGTTGGTGCGCCGGTACGCGCCGCATCTGAGCGGCAAACTGCTGGAAATGGGCTGCGGCCTGGGTCATATGTTAGGCCTATTGCAGGACGATTTTCAATGTGTGGGCCTTGATCTGATTGACTACAGCATCGAGCAAACGCGCCTCAATGCCCCCCAAAGCCGAAGCCTACCAGATGAGCGCTGATGATCTCAGCAGGTTTGCCACCGGTTCATTTAGTGTTGTTGTGGCTTTACATCTGATTGAGCATCTGCCCGACCCGGCCAAGACCATTCAAGAGGTGAGCCGGATTCTCGAACCCGGCGGCTTATGGCTGTTTGCCACACCGAACCCGGATTACAGCCTGCGCCGGTTTAAAGACCGCGACAATGACGCTATCGGCAAGGACAAGACGCACATCAACCTGCATCCGCCGTCCCAATGGCGCGCTTGGTGTGAGGCGGCGGGCTTCCAAATGTTGCGCCATTTTGGGGATGGTTTGTGGGATGTGCCGTACTTGCCGGTGCTGCCCAAAGCGGTGCAGTTTGGCTTATTTGGCCTGCCCGCGCTGGCGCAGGTACTCACGCGCACCACCTTGACGCCCTTGAGCCAGGGTGTCAACCAGATTGGCATCGCGCGGAAACTGTAATCCCGGAATTGCCGCAGCACCGAGAAATCCAACCAAATACGAATCGTGTATGGACGAGGACTGCCTCGTCCATATTCTACTTGTTTATTATGCTAAGATAAATTTAAAAACTTTTATTGTTTTACGCCTTATTCTCGTTATGCTCGATATATTGTTGTACCTGGGCGACGATTCTCGCTCGCTTTTTCTCGTTGCCCAGCAGGTAAACAATTTGGGCAATTTCAAGGTTATCTACCGTAATTTGACGCTCACCATCCGGGGTAATAATCAGATTCTTTTGGATGGTATTCTCAAGTTCCAGTCCCCACGCCGCAGTACCATATATTTTGCATCCAGAGATATTGGTTCCCTTGAGTTTTGTCTGAACCAGCGACACAAAGCTGAGGTCTGCTCCACTCAAGTCGGCTTTTGTGAGGTCGGCTCTATTAAAACTGGCCCCTTTGAGTTCAGCCTCAATGAGATAGGTTTCAACAAGATGTGCCTCGATGAAGAGTGCTCCCCAGAGGTGGGCTTTATTGAGTTTCGCCCCATCCAGATTTGCCCTAACAAGCTGGGTTCCGATGAGATAAGCCCCACTGAGATCAGCTCCATTAAGGTGTGCCCCGTTCAGGTCGGCTCCGTTAAGGTTTGCTCCGCTGAAATTGGCTCGATAGAGTTTGGCGCCACTCATTTTGGCCCTAATAAGGCTGGCTTTGTTAAGGCTGGCTCCGGTTAGGTCGGCTCTCATAACATCAGCCTCGATTAACAGCGCATCATTGAGATTAGCCTGTTCGAGACCCGCTTTAATCAGGTGTGTCTGACTAAGATTAGCTTCAGTGAGATTAGCTCGTCTGAGGTTTGTCTGATTAAGATTGGCTCCAGTGAGATTAACTTGGCTGAGGTTTGTCCCGCTAAGATCTGGATTTGTCCCAGGATTCTCCTTCCTCCACTGATTCCAAGCCTCAACCCCTTGCTGCAAAATTGCCAAGTGTTCTTCTTTTGCCATGTTCTGCCCTTGTTAGCAAACCTAATCTTTTAAGGTATAAATAAAAAACTTGTCGTGTTGGTGAGCATCCCATCCTACTCTTTTCTACTGTAAGATGGCAGCGATCTCTTTAATTTTCGCGCTCCGCTGGTTTTAACGGGGCGATTTCGACCACTGCCGGTTGGCTCCAAAATGACGTTAAGGCATAGGGGGCATTATGCCGCCCTGGTTACGATTTTGGGCCGATGTGCTGGTCAAGAAAGGCCACATCGGGACGTTTGGAGATGTTGATACTTGTGTCGCTGCTGGCGATTGTCCAGTGCAGGCCAAGCAGATTGCAGGCGTAACAAAACAACTGCTGAATATCCGGCGAAAGATTGGAAAAAGCGTAGCGGGGATATTCCTTGTCGTTGACCACGTTTCGATCCCGCGAACCGTCCGAATGGTACAGGCCTCGGAAAAATTCGAGCGGATAGGAGTTCACAATCTGCAACTGCCAATCTTCCAGCTTAATTTCACGTTTATGTTTCGGCCCGTCGCCATGCTGCGGCAGCAAATCCGGCCAGAATTTGTGATAGGAACTGACATCCACGCAGCTTAAACGCCCCTGATAGTCCCGTTCAACCAGACCCACCTCGTTATCCGGCAAAAGCATCTGGATACGTTTGGAGCAAAGAGCAATGATATTCGGATAGTGAGCGTCCAGGCTGATCCGCAAACGGTAAATTTGGCGCGCCCTGCCAATGCTGCCATCCCCCAGATAAATGCCCAGGACATAAGCATAAGCGCGCTGAATTTCGGTATGCTGCACGTCCTGAACGCGATTTAAAACCTCGTTCGGGGTATTCCGCGACGCCCATTCTTTATTGGCTTCCAGTTCCGCCAAACTGCCATAACGCCTGATACAGTCTGTCACCGTGCCGCGCGGGATATTGAGCATGAGGCCAATACGTTTCTTGGGAATGTGTTGTTCCCACAGTTCTAGAATTTGGCGGTATTCGTCGTAAGTACGCATAATATTCTCACAATTGCTGTAAAGAATAGAACCTCTATATTCATGATACAGCACTACAACGTTTTAGATATTATAAAATTTGACTGTATAGTCATTTTATTAATCTCATGGTTAGGAATTTTAACAGAATGACGGATATGCAGATTAACTCAATTCAAGACCTAAAAATTGCTCTTAGCACACTTAAGGAGCTGTATCCCCCCTTTGCGGAAAAAAATTTCAGAGGGTGTACAGAAGAGGAACTTGAGGCTGTCAGAATAAAACAGGGGGTTGGCTATCTACCCCTGCTATATCAGCAATTTTTACTAGAGATGGGGAATGGAGGTTGCTACCTGTATACTGGTTCAGAATACACAATAGCCGACCTTTTAGAACTAAAAATTCGAGCCAATACACTTCTAGCTACCGCCAATCAAAAAAATTTAAAATCTGACGTTTTTGTATTTCTGATGCATCAAGGTTATGCCTTCATGTACTTTCACACAGAAGATAGAAACGACAATCCGCCTGTGTATGTGTATTGCAATGGCAGAGAAGAACCCACAGAAAAAAGATGGAAAACATTATTAGAGCATTATCAGCAGAGTCTTATAGAACTAACTGAGATTCTGAAAAGAGATGAGAAATGACCACAAGAGTATGCAAGGCAAATTTATAACCAAACAGCCCTGACAATCTCCCTCACATCATGAGACAATGCCGTTGATTTTCCAGCGGATAAGGGATAAACTGCCGTGCATGGTGAGGAAAACAAAAAGTCAGGCTTGTACCTGACTTTTCTGTGCCGATGGTGGGAGTCGAACCCACACGTCCTCAAAGGACAATATATTTTGAGTATATCATGTCTGCCATTCCATCACATCGGCGTAATCACTTCACTAGTATTATGTTTATATCTAGCTAAGAAGCGTTGTGTTTATTATCATAAAATTTTCTGGCGGGATTGTCAATGGTGAGCAGTCTCGAAAATGAAATGGCGTTGATCCAGGCGGCCCAGCGCGGTCAACTGGAAGCCTTTAATACCCTAGTGCTGCATTATCAGGACAGCGTGTACGCGCTGGCGTATCGCATTTTGGGCGAAACGGCAGCGGCGGACGACGCGGCGCAGGAAACCTTCATCACGGCCTACCGCCATGTGAGCGGCTACCGGGGCGGGAGTTTTCGCGGTTGGTTGTTTCGCATCGCTACCAATACCTGCTACGACGAGCTGCGCCGCCGCAAACGGCGTCCGGCCACGCCGCTCGACGAACTGCCGGGGACGGATAATGACGATGGCCCACCCTTACCCACGAACGCTCCCACGCCGGAACAAGCCGCGCAGCAAGCCGAACTCCACCGCGCCATCGAACAGTGTATTCAAGGGCTGCAATCCGACCAACGGCTGGTGCTGATTTTGAGCGACGTGGAAGGCTTGAGCTATCAGGAAATTGCGGACAGCGCCGGGGCCAACCTGGGAACGGTCAAATCCCGCCTGAGCCGCGCCCGCGCCGGAGTGCGGGATTGTTTACAGGCCGTGCAGGAACTTTTGCCCTCGGTCTATCGTCTTAAGAGTAACAGTGATTAACGTAATATCATCATGGCGCGCATAACCGACTTTGACCTCCAACTGCTATCCGATTATCTGGATGGCGCATTAACCGAAACCGAACGTTCGACGCTGGAAACGCGCCTGGATACCGAGCCGGATTTACAGCAGGAACTGGAAACGCTGCAATATACGGTGGATTTGGTGCGCGGGTTGCCGCCGATCAAAGCGCCACGTAACTACACACTGCAAACTCGACCCGTGCGGCTGTGGGTCTTTCCGACAACCGCGACTTTTAGCGCCATCAGCGCCGCCGCCGCCACGCTGTTGATTGTGGTGGGGGCGATCACGCTGTTATCCAGCAACCTGGGCGCGCCAACCGCCAGACCATCCGTCCAAAATGCCGGGTCACAAGTGGCGCTGCAAGTCACCGAACGCTCGGAAACGAATGGGGTGCTGGCGCTGTCCGACACACCAACACTGGCCCCACCGCTGCCGCTGCTGTCTCAACCAGCGGCAGACAATTTGAGTGATGCGGCCTTTGACATGGCGGAATCGGAGGAGGCGCAAACGGGCGCAGACGAAACCAGCAACGCCACCGCCGCCAAAGCTGCCGGAACGATCAGCGCCGAAGGGGTAACAATGCAGCGGCAAGCGCAATCCCAAACGCCGCCACCCAGTGTGCTGATGATGCCAGCCAGCCCGATGGAAACAGAATTGCCGCCAGCCGCCGGGATGATAATGGAGAACGCGGCTACCGGCACCGCCGAATTTTATTTTGCACCGCAGACGGACACATTTGGGGCCGCCCCGGGGACAGCGCCGATGGGAGGAGCAGCGGAGGCGATGGCCGCGATACCCACTGAAACCGAAACCGGAATCGCTGCCGCTATCGTCGCGCCGACCAAAACTTCAATACCGAGTGCAACGGTCACGCTGCCGCCGTCCCCAAAAGCGGAAATAACCGCCAACCAGCCGCAGCAGCCGGAAGCAACCGAGACCGATAAACCGCTGCCACTGCCAACGCAGTCACCGAATCCACGCGGTTCAGCCTCATCTGATTGGCTTGGAATGGGGCTGCTGATTGGGGGTCTGGCCCTGCTGGTGCTGGCGGCGGTTACAACGCTGGCGCGGAGACGCCGCTGAGGATGAGCCAACCCCGTACCGCCCATTTTTGCCCCATGTGCGGCACACATTTGGAATGGCGCGAGCGCACTGGCGCGCTGCGTCCAGTTTGCCCCAAGTGCGATCACACAGTCTATTTTGATCCCAAGGTGGCGGTCGTTGTCCTGGTGATTCAGGCTGAACGGGTACTGCTGGTACAACGCGCCAATGATCCGAAAAAGGGTTATTGGACGCTGCCAGGCGGGTTCGTGGAAGCGGGCGAAGACCCCCGAGCCGCCGCGTGCCGGGAAGCAGTCGAAGAAACTTGTCTGGCCGTCGCCGTTGACCGGCTGTTGGGTGTGTATTACACAGCGAATGATGGCGGGTTGGCCGATATGGTCATCGCTTACGCGGCCAGTGTGACCGGTGGCAACCTCACCGCCGCCGACGATGCCGAAGCGGCAGGGTGGTTCAGCCGGGATCATATTCCCCCGTTGGCCTTTCTTCCTACCGAACAAATCGTTCGGGAGTGGGCCGCACAATCCGGTTAGCCGGTGGTTCGCAACGGTACGCCCCAAACGAACGAAAATTCGGTAAGATAATCGGAGTAATGGCAAGCATTTTAGCCCTCACCCCAACCCCTCTCCCTCATGGAGAGGGGCTTTAAATGTCTTTGCTGCCAAAAGGGTAGGGTTAGTCAGTCCACTTCTTCAATTGAGGTTCGCTATGGAAAAAACACCCACCCGACGCAGTGAGTTTATCGCCGGAGTGAAAGATACCTTTCCCCTGGTGCTGGGCGCGATTCCCTTTGGCATCATCTTTGGCGCGGTTGCTGTCACGGGGGGGATGTCGCCAGCGGCCACAATTGGCATGTCGGTATTTGTATTCGCCGGGTCGTCCCAATTTGTGGGCGCGGGCTTGTTCGGGCAAGGCGTGGGCGCGGGCGTAATTATTCTGACCACCTTCGTGCTGAATTTACGGCACGCGCTGTACGGCGCGTCGTTAGCGCCCTATGCCCGTAATCTGTCACAGCGTTGGCTGCTGCCGCTCGGCTTCTGGCTGACGGATGAAACCTACGCGGTGGTGATTCGGCGCTACCAGCAGAATGACACTTCGCCCTACAAACACTGGTATTTCCTGGGATCATCCGTGTTTATGTATAGCAACTGGCAGGTCTGTACCATTATTGGCGTGGTCGCCGGTCAGCAGTTTAAAGAGCTGGCAAACCTGGGGCTGGATTTTGCAATGGTGGTCACGTTTATCGGAATTGTCGTGCCGCTGATTGTGTCGCGCCCGATGCTGGCGTGTACCCTGGTCGCAGGTATCGTAGCGGTGCTGGCGAATGGAATGCCCAACAAACTGGGCCTTATGGCGGCAGCGCTGGCCGGAATTGCGGCGGGGATGATTGTCGAGTCGCTGCAAGGGCGGAAAGACCCCGCAGACCAAACCGATAAAAATGAGACACCACGAACCGCCGAAGAGCCGGTTTCGAGTTTATAAAGGTAACAAAAATGACCAACGGAACAGAATGGCTGTTAATCCTGGGGATGGCGGTGGTGACGTTTGGGGTGCGGTATCCGATGCTGGCGATTGTCGGGCGACTGCAACTGCCGGATACGGTTGTGCGGGCGCTACGCTATGTGCCGGTAGCGGTGCTGACGGCAATTATCGTCCCAGCGATGCTGATGCCCAAAGGTGAGATTGAGTTGAAGCCCAGTAACAGCTATCTAATCGGCGGCATCATCGCGGGATTGGTGGCGTGGCGCACCAAAAATCTACTGCTGACGATTGTGGTGGGCATGGCCGCGTTTTTGCTGCTGCGGGCGATTAGTGGGTAAAGGGCACGATTTGCGAAATTTGTTTTGACAGCGGCCAACACTTATCCCATAATCAATAAATCCACAGTATAACAACACAACGGACATGGATTTATGGCCGACACGGATAAAAGTGTGTTCATCAGCTACCGGCGCAGCACCAGCAAACACCTGGCGCGAGCCGTGTTTATGGATTTACGCGCTAATGGCTACGATGTGTTTATGGATGTCAACACCATTGACAGCGGCGAATTTGACAAAATCATCCTGAACCAAATCGCCGCCCGCCCCCATTTTATCCTACTGCTGACTCCCGGCGCGCTAGACCGCTGCAACGAACCCAATGATTGGCTGCGACAGGAAATCGAACGGGCGATGGAGCTACAACGCAACATCGTGCCAATTATCGAAGAAGGGTTCCGGTTTGAAGACGCCAAGCCGTATCTGGTCGGAAAACTCAGCCAACTGCCCAAATACAATGCTGTGCTGCTCTATCATGCCTACTTTGAAGCGGCGCTGGACAATCTCCGCAACCGTTTCCTCAAACAACCCGTTTATGATGTGGTGCTGACGGAAGTTTCCGCTATTGAACAATCCGTTGTTCAAGGGCAAATTGAGGAAGCGATTCAGGAACAACCCCTTACCCAGGCGCAGCAGGACGCGCGTAAGTACTTCAACCGAGCGGTGAACTGCCAGCTCAACCGGGATTTTTCGGGCGCGATTCTGGATTATGGCGAGGCAATTCGGCATTATCCCCAATACTTCCGTGCTTATCTGAATCGCGGTGTCGCCAAAATGGAGGTGGAAGATTTTGCCGGGGCGGTACTCGACTTTAATCACGCGATTCGGCTAAATCCCAAAGAGGCTGAAGCCTATCATTTACGCGGACAGGCGCAGACCAAACGCGGGAAACCCGATTTAGCCATAGATGACTATAACCGCGCGATCCAACTTAATCCCCGTGACCCGGAAGCCTATTATAATCGGGGCTACTACTACCAGTACAAAGCCCAATACCAGCAGGCCGTCGCGGACTACAACCAAGCGCTGCAATTAGCTCCCAACTCCAAAGATTATCTGGATATGCGCGCCGGGGCGTATTATCACCTGGGTGAATATGACAAAGCGATTGCTGATTACAGCCGGGTGATCGAGCAAAAACCGGAGACCCATGCCGGTTACAACAATCGGGCCGAAGCTTACTTCGCCAAAGGTGACATCCAACTGGCGTTGGCTGACTATGAAAAGGCTAACAAAATCAGCGCCAATTCGCCGTTTGTGATCGCCGGGCTGGCAATTACTTACCATAAACTGGGACAATTGAATAAAGCCCAACGGCTCTGGAAACAGTTGGTGAAACGGGATGCCAACTATCAGAATCATGAATGGGTGCGGGATGAACTACGCTGGGTTGAGCCGCTGGTGGAGCAGGCGCGAATGCTGATTTTGACGATTTAACGGTTCACGAGCGCCCTCGCTGCTATCAAGCTGTAGGGACGGGGCAAGCCCCATCCGACGCCCAAATTGGCTTAACTTTGTTCCTATGGGGCGGTTCACGAACCGCCCCTACCAAAAATAACAGTATACTTGTGGATTAATTGCCCAAAGATTACAGGGCGAAAACCGGTAAAATAGACGCGCCATAGATATTTTTCATAGGAGCAAATTTTAAAAAAATGGTAGATTTTCAGCTTTCTCCAGCGCAAGCGTCCTTCCAGCAGACCGCGCGCCAGTTTGCCCAACAAAAAGTACAGCCCATTGTAGATGAAATTGACCGACAGGAATTCTCCCAGTGTACGCCCTGGGAACACATTAAAGCGGTCTACCAGGAAGCGGCGTCACTGGGTTTTACGACTCTGCTCATTCCTGAACGCTACGGCGGTGGCGGGGCAGGGTGTTTCGACAATGTGCTGTTGCTGGAAGAAATTGGCGCAGTGGATGTGGGCGTGGCGGCGAGTTACTTTAATACCTCAATTACCGCCCCCCTGCTCATCGTCAACGGCGGCAATGAAACCCAGCGGGAATGCTGGCTGCGGGAGATCACCCAGGCGAAATATTTTGTGATCGCCAGCGCCGGAAACGAACCGAACCAGGCGGGGTCGGATGCACTATGCCCGTTGCCCGATCCGCAGGTCGGACTAAAAACAACGGCGCAGAAGGATGGCGACGGCGGTTACATTCTCAACGGCACAAAAGCGGCATTTATCACCAACGCGGGGATTGCCAATGCTTATCTGGTGGCGGCGCGCACCGATCTCACCCAGCCGCCGATGGTCAGCACCTCGTTCTTTTACATTCCGGCGAACCTGGGTGGCATTCACGTTGGCAACCGCACGCCGCTCACCGGTTGGCATTCGGCGCATAATGCCGAAGTCCATTTTGAAAATGTGCGCGTACCCGAAATGAGCCGCCTGGGTGAGGAAGGCACCGGTGTACCGGTCTTTTTGATGCGTTCGCT
This sequence comes from Phototrophicaceae bacterium, assembly GCA_036261085.1. Lineage (GTDB taxonomy): Bacteria > Chloroflexota > Anaerolineae > Aggregatilineales > Phototrophicaceae > CFX2. The sequence goes on from DATALK010000463.1 coordinate 14,135, forward strand.
GCCCTATATCGCCATTGGGCTGGCGGCTTGTTATGTCGGACTGGCGCGCGCCGCTTATGAATATGCTCTCGCGTATGCCCAACAACGCATTAGTTGGGGCGTGCCGATCATCCGGCATCAGGCGGTGGCGGCCAAGATCGCGGAAATGAACATTAATGTCCAGGCCGCGCGGCTGATAGTATGGGAAGCAGCCTGGGCGGTGGATCATGATGATCCTTCAATCCCCATCAAATCGCCAACGGCCAAAACCTTTGCCACTGAAATGGCGATCAAAAACGCGCAATTGGCGGTACAGGTGTTGGGCGCGTATGGGATTACGAATGAATACAAAGCGGCCAAAATGCTTAACGACGCCTGGATTGGCTGGTCCTGCGATGGCACGAATGATGTGCTGCGACTGCATATGGCAAATTTCCTGGGCGGCATGATGCCGCCGATGCCTTAAAATCCCTTCGGAGAAAACTGGCAGTGGTCGAAATCGCCCCGCCAAAACAAGTGGGGCGCGAAAATTAAAGAGATCACTGCCGTCTTACAGTAGAAAAGAGTCGGATGCTCATCTATAGACTTGCAATTGCGGCGGCAGACGCCCTCGCTTCCGCTGCCGCCAATTTTGCGCCCTTTGTGTCATTGTGTCTCTGCGCCTTTGTGTTACGCCTTTTCTTTTTCTTTGTATCTTTGCCCCTTCGCGCCTTTGTGTTGGGTTTTGTGTTTTCTCCTGCTGTTGCGTTCTGGCGTCCTCGCGCATAATATAGACTTTGACCCATGCAAATGTAGAAGGTTAAGATGCTCCGATTTCTCGCCTCGTTGTTGATCGGTCTGGTGGTCGGCCTGGGTATCGGACTTTATCTGGGCTGGGTGCAGTTCCCGGTAGAGTTTGTGAACAGTTCCGCCAGCAGTTTGGCCGAACAGTATAAAGATGAATATATTGTCATGGTGGCTTCCGGCTACTTAAAAGATGGTGATCTCGGCGGGGCGGTGGAACGCCTGCGCGTTCTGGGTTTTGCTAATATCCCGGCTTATGTGCAGGAAGTCACCGAACGTTACATCAGTAATTCGCAGAACGCCGCTGACATCAGCGTGTTAGTGGCCCTCTCGGAAAGTTTGGGTCGCTTGACGCCGATCATGATGCCTTACCGTCAAATCACCGTACCGGGAACGGGAGGCTAAATGAGCGATTACGAGAAGGGGACGGATTTCCCGCGCCGCAGTAAATATCGCCACCCGCGCCGGGAAATTTCGTGGATTGGCTTGCTCTTGGGACTGGCGCTGGGCATTGGTGGTGGTTTGTTTTACGCCTGGACAGTAGACGCCCGCGTGGAGTACGACACCGAACCCTGGCAGCTTAAAGCGCAGGATCGCGCCCATTATGTGGTGGCGATTGCGCTGGATTATTCGTATGATAGCGATTTGACCCGCGCCATTCAACGTCTGGTCGAACTTCGATCTGAGGGCGACCCGATTCAGGAATTAGCTGATGTCGCCTGCCAACTGGCGACCACCGGTTATGCCAGCACTGGCAGTGGTTTGCGCGCCATTCGCAGTATGATGGTGCTATATCAGCTTCAAGGGCGTACCGGCTGTGCGGATACCTTAATTGCCGCGAATGAAGAGCCGACAGCGATGGTTCAGATTGATCTGCCGACGCCCACGCCGCTCCCGCCCGCGTCTAAAACGCCGACGCCCGAAGTGACCTTGCGCGTCTCGCCCACGCCTCCGCGTGTGATTGCGCCCACTCAACCGCCACAAAGTGATTACATTGTCGCCGGGGTAACAACCTTTTGCAGCACGGAACTCACTGGCATTATTGAGGTCTTTGTGCAGGATTATGACGGGCAGGGCGTTCCCGGTGAAGCCGTGCGCGTTCGCTGGGATGAAGGTGATGACACCTTCTACACCGGTTTGAAGCCGGAGCGCGGCCCCGGTTATTCCGATTTCCAGATGGAAGCCGGTAAGGGCTACACCGCCGAAATGCCGGGCCGTTCCGACCCGACCTCCCAGCCGTTGGTCGCCGCGCCCTGTACCACCGAAGGTGGCGACGACGCGATTAGCTCCTATCGGGTCTTTTTCCGGCCCGGATAGAATCTTTATGGGGTGGGCGGGGCCCAGGCCCACAGCGCGGCTTTTAGGGTTGTCAGGTATAAATCGGCGCTGCCATTGGCATTCGGCTGCGCCCAGGCCAGATACAGGAATTTATCCCGGTCTGCCTGGAGTACGGGTTGGCCGAGGATTTCTACAGGGGTGACAATTGCCTGATAGCCGATCAGTTGTCCGCCCTGGAAATAAATCAGCGCCAAAGTGTTGCCAACACGGGCAGCTACCGGCAGCATTTCAAATTGCCCGGTCAGGGGTGCTGCCCAACTCAGCCAGTGTTCACCGTTTCTTGCCACTTTCGCCGCGCCGGAGTTGAATCCGGTTTCAAAGGATTGATCCGGCTGCGGTTGAACGCCGAGGCGGTCAGCGGGTGACCAGGAATTTTCGTTCAGTGAACGGCAGGTATACCAGCTCTCATGGTCGCCGTTCGCGCGGGTCAGGTTCCAGAACAAATATTGAGTCGTATTATCTAGGGCTGCGTTCAGGCTGTCCAACCGATCTCCGGCCTTGAGTCTAATTTGAGTCACGGGTTCAGGTGTATCCACCCGGCCATTGACCAGTTGCCCGCGCAGCACCTGGCCGTCGTTTGGTTGTCGCCAGAATAAGTAGGCGGTGTTATCGCTGGTGTGGGCCAGTGTCGGCCAATCTGCGTCCGTAACCAGTGCGTTATTTGTTTCCTGGCGTGGGCGGCCTGAAGCATCTACAAAATGATAAAACAGAGCAGGTTCGGCGGGTTGTCCGCCACTGGTGATGATTTCCAACGTGCCGTTATCGGCTGGTAACAGCGTATAACGCCGCGTCGGCTGGCTCGATAGCTGGACTGGCCCGCGTTCGGTTTCCAATGCCGAAGTAATGGTTGCGGTATACAGCTGCGACTGGGCCTCGGCATCCGCATCCAGCCAGAGCAAATGGAAACGTCCGCCACTCGCCGGGGCAATTTGTTGGGCATAGGGACGGGTAGGTGGGAGGGGCAGCACGACACGCGCGGATAAACCGGTAGTCGTAATTGTCCGGCTGTCCTGATGGACGCCCGTTTCGTCCGCGCCGATCCAGGCCAGGCTGACCTGCTTATTTTCGGCTAACAGGTTGGGCGCGCCTGTTTGTTCCGCCTGCCCAACCGTGATAATTGTGCCCCAGGCGGATGTAACCGGTGGCGGAGGCGTTGGTGTACTCGCGCAGCCAGCCAAAACCAGGCCGACCAGACCAAACCAGATGCGTTTCACGGTGTTTCCTGCGCGGGTGCGGTAGGGGAAAATCCCTCCGGGCCAGTATAAGCCACAGGCGCGGGGGAATAAAAAGCAATGGCCTGCGTTATAAATCGGGCGACATGGAGCGTGACATTGGTTAAAACAGTTTCCCGCTGGCCGCCGTAAATACCCACATGGTAGCGTTCATTACCGTGAACGAAGTAGCGCACCAGCCAACCTGCGGGGCCAGCCGCGCGCGCCGCTTTGGCGATTTCCACCGCTTCGATCCAATCCCAGTGAATCGTTTCGCCGTTAATGACGACTTCTCCGGCAAAGGTATCAAAGTGGTGATGAAGATAGTGCGCTTCGGCCCTGGTTAGGTCATCCAGGCTTGGGCGCACTTTTAACCGCTGTAGATAAGCTGACAAGGCCGTCTCCTATGTGCCGCCGGTTTTCGGCAGAACCTCGATAATGATGGTTGTTATCGGGCTGGCCGTACCATCCACGCGGTAAGCGACTGCCGCCAGGGAATGCCGTCCGAGGCCCTGCGCCAGCCAGTTCATCGTGACCGTGAAGGTGGGCACGGCGGTAAAATTTGTCGGTTTGCCTTCCTGATGGATGGTATCGTCCACCAGCAGCGCCGCCCGCGCTACCCCGGAGCCGCTGTCAACGGCCAGCAGTTCAATCGTGAGTTCGCTGCCTTCCAGGATGGTGGTATTGTTTGGCGGAAAGCGAAATTCGACGCGCGGTGCGTCGGGCGTGGGCACGGGAGCCGGTGGGCCTTGCTGAAGATTACACGCGGCCAGGGTCAGCGCCAGAAATGTCAGCAGCACTACAGTTCGACGCACGCTGACAGCCGCCCCGCTTCTTCCATGCCCAGCCATTGATTAAAGACAAAGACCCATTCCCGGTTGGTCTCGTCATCCTGCACCCGCACATTTTCGACAAACCAACCGGAGTCGGCGGTGGCATCCTGCCCAATACAACAGCGGGTTAAATTGCCCAGGTCGGGTACTTCGAGAATGAATTTATCCACACTGCCCGCTTCAAAGGCAAAAATGTCTTGCGGGGGCAGGTAGATTGATTCGGTCTGGCCGTTGGTGCCAAAAAGCTGGATGAAGACGTTGGAGTCGGTTCCTCCTAACGCTTGCTCCCCGGTTTTGACCCAGATGGTATAAATATTGGTTTTAGTCGGCATTATTTTTTGACCTGATTGAGATGCTGGTAGCCGTAACTTGCCAGCAATCTATACATTCCTTCGATCAGCATATTACTATTATCCTGTTCAGATGGCCGGGGCGCAAGCTAAAATAGAGCCGATTGTTTTTCTGGTGGGAGCGAATCATGCGGATTGATGTGTTAACTTTATTCCCGGCGATGTTTCAAGGCCCCATGACCGAAAGTATGCTGTGGAAAGCGCGTGATCACCATCTGCTGGATTTACGCTTACATGACATTCGGGATTTTACGACGGACAAACACCGGAAGGCTGACGATATTCCTTATGGCGGTGGCGGTGGTATGATTATGAAAGCCGAACCTGTTGTGAGCGGGGTGGAGATGGTTTTGCAGGATGCCCTGCCAGGCACACCGGTCATTCTGATGACGCCGCAAGGCCGGGTTTTTTCACATCGGATTGCCAAAGAACTGGCGGTTTATGACCGGTTGGTATTTGTCTGTGGCCGGTATGAAGGGCTGGATGAGCGGGTGCGTCAGCTCGTCGTCACGGATGAAATCAGCATTGGCGATTATGTTCTGACCGGCGGTGAACTCCCGGCGATGGTCATTATTGATGCCGTTATCCGGCATATTCCGGGGGTGCTGGGGGCGTGTTGGGCGGCTGAGGAGGATAGCCATGCGGATGGCATCCTGGAAGGCCCGCATTATACGCGCCCGCCCGTCTATCGCGGGTTGGAAGTGCCTGCCGTTTTGCAGCAGGGCGATCATGGTAAAATTCAACAGTGGCGGCGGGAGCAGGGTTTGCGCCGTACCTGGCACAATCGCCCGGATTTGCTGTTGAAAGCGCATCTCACCGAGGACGAAAAATATCTGCTGGCCGACTTTGCCAATGGAAACCTCCAGGATGGATCGTTGGTTCATTAAGAAAATCGCCGAACTTTTGTTGAGGCCACCTGATTATTCGGTTATACTTTGAGAGGTGGGTGATACGCTGTGATGAATCACCCGATTTGCACGCACCAGAGAGGGTTCAAGTGGGACTATGGCTCAGGAGCTAACACGCGAAGAACGGTTGGAAGGCGCATTAAAAACGCTGCATTACGCTGTTGAAGGCATTAAAGCATCGGTTATCGTGAATATTGATGGCCTGCTGGTTGCCGCCTTTCCGCCGGGAGATGAAGAAAATCCCCATAAAAACCCAACGAGCAGCCCTCAGGTTGCTGCAATGTCGGCGACACTCATTGGTCTGGCCGAACGCACGTTGGGACGTCTGGCTCAGGGGGATTTGGAACGACTGTTGATGGAAGGTGAAGAGGGCGTGATGGTTGTCTACCCGGCAGGACGGGCATCTTTAGCGGTCCTCGTTCAAAAAGATGCCCGGATGGCCCATGTTTTGTTTGCCACCAAAAAGGCGGCGGCGGAAGTTGCCCAAATTCTGGGCTATTAGTTTTTACTTGCGGTTGGACTGAAAAAAGAGTTTTAACACCATTTGCCCCAGGCGAACTTCATCGCCGTCCCGCAGTTGATAGGGGCGGTGGGCCGTCAGGCGAGTGCCGTTCAAAAATGTGCCGTTACTGCTGCCCAGGTCGGAGATGTCTAACTGTTTATCCTGGAAGTGGATAGCGGCATGTTGGCGACTGACGCCCATTCGATAGCCCGCGTAGGCGGTTAAATCCACATCCGGCATCGCGCCTGTATTCGGGTCACGCCGTCCCAGAATAATTTCCTGTTTTGGATACACCAGCATCGGGGTGGTTGCCCCTTCAATGTCCACGCGCAGCACCATGTTTTCGGTAAAACTGCTGCCCCCCGCCATTTCAACCGCTTTGGTCTGGCCGGTATCCAGGAGTTTGGTGCCTTCTTGACTGGCGGTTTCCTGCTCACGTTTCAGATCGCGTGTCCCCAGCGACGGTTGTCTGCCGGTCATCAGGTTTGTCCCGCAGTTGTCACAAATCAGCACGCCCGGACGATTCCGATGCCCACAGCTTGGACACATGGTCCCGGCTGAGGTTGCCGGAGTGGGTTTGGGGGCCAGTAGGTCGGGTATGGGGGCGGTGACGATGTTCGGTACTGTCGGTTTAAAAGTGGGCGCCGGGCTGTCGTCAGCTTCCGGTGACAGAAAAACCTTTTTGCGTGACGGTTGTGTGGGGATGTCACTGACTGCATCGTCGGGTTTGGCCGGTTCAGAAGCAGGCGGCGGATTGTCGTCAGCCTTTTTTGCCCCTATTTCCTGATCGTCAATTGCGGAAGTCGTGGTTGTGTCTTCGGAAATCACAAAGGGCGGGACAACCGGTTTCGCCTCAGCTTGGGGAGCTTCAGCGGGGGTTGCGGGTTGGTTCTTTGACTGTTTCTTCTCTGGTTGATCGGTCATTCCGACGCTGCCTGCCTGGGTAAATTTTATGGTACTATTTTACAGTGTGGTTTCGCTTTAACGCAAGTTTTGCGTCTATACATGGTTGAGTCTTAGTCGAGTATGCAGTTAATCCGTTCTCGCTTTGTTATCCTGTTCATGATTTTGCTGGTGGCGCTCGGAGTCCGTCTGTACCATATTCAGAGCCAGAGTCTCTGGTTTGATGAAGGGTGGTCAGCGTATGCCGCGCTTCAACTGACTTTGCGCGCCGCCGTTACAGCCGATGCCACCAACCCACCGCTCTACTATGTCTTATTAAACGGGTTGGTACGCGGTTTTGGCGATAGCACTTTTGCCCTACGGTACACTTCCACTCTGTTTGGAATATTATTAATCCCGTTGGCTTATCATCTGGGACGCCGGTTATTTAATCCAGCTACCGGACTCTGGGGCGCGTTTCTGGTCGCGTTTTCGCCCCTGTTGTGGTGGGCCTCCCAGGAAGCCCGGATGTATACCCTGCTGGCCGGGCTGGTGTTGGTCGCGGCGACAGCTTTTCACCAACTGCTCCTTGCTCCCAAAAGATGGGCCTGGTTGGTCTTGTGGGGCGCTGAGTTGGCTGTGCTGTATGCCCATAACACTGGCCCAGTGATGGTCCTCTGGCTAAATCTGGTTATATTACTGGCCTGGGCATCCAAACGAAATCTGCGACAGCCGGATTGGCGCGTGTGGTTAGCCGGACAAGTTGGCGTTGGCCTGTTCTGGTCGCCCTGGTTTATCACGCGCTTTTTGCTCCTGCAAGACGCGAACAGTGCCGTGAGCAGCGCGCCGATTCTCAATCTGGCGTTTCTGGCGCGGCTCTGGGAGGCGTTGTGGGCCGGTTCCTGGCTGATGGTCGGACAGGAACCGGTCATTGATGGATTAGCCGCCCTGATTTTTATCATCGCTTTAGTGCTGATTCCCTGGCGCAAAGCGGCGGCGCGCTGGTTGATTCTTCATGTAATCATCCTCACTGGCGGGCTGGTCTTGGGTCTGATGGTGCTGGGCAATGAATTACACGGGCGTTATCTGGTGATGATTGTCCCACTGGCTTTAATCCCTATTGGCGCGGGCATTGCTCGAATTCAGAAAATTCGCCTTGTGTCAGTTTTATCTGCCGGGCTTTTTCTTACCGTGTTTGTGATTGCCGTCCATTTAGTAACAACCAATCCAGCTTACCAGCATGATGACGTGCGCGGGATGGTTCAATATTATGCAGATAACCTCACGATGGATGATACCGTGCTGGCGTGGTCCTACGCGGATCGTTACGACCTGGCCTACTATTGGAACCGGCTCGGTGTTCAGGCCAGGCGTGTAACCCTGCCCGAAGGCGGCGACCTGGGAGCGATTTTGCCTCTATTGCCCCACAGCGGTGATGTGGCGCTCAACATCTGGTATACCCAGCGGGCCGATTACCGGGGCATGATGGGCTGTATTTTAGGGAACGGAACGGTTAATCTACCGGAGCAGTTTACCGTTTATGGGATGAGCGATGCTTTATACCATTCGCCGATGCTGAATTTGCCCAAACTGCGCCCGTTTGAGGCGACAGCCGATGTTGCACGGGTGTTTCAGGTAGGCAATTTACCTCAGACTACAGCCGATAAGGCGGTGTGTTTACCCATCCAGGTTGAGTTACTCCAGGACATAGACGTTGATTTAAAAGCCGCGCTGATTGTGCGGAATGCGCTTGGTTGGGAAATTGCGCGGGCGGATGCCCTTCTCGCGGATGCGGCGCAACGCACAACGGCCCAATTGCCTGCCGGGACGGTGTTCACGGCCTATCCACTTTTACGCCTGCCTTACGGCGCGCCACCGGGAGATTATCAGGTAGTTTTGCGGCTTTATGACGAACAAAGCCATCCTTCTGGTTACGACCTGAGATCAAGTTTGGGAAGCAGCGCCGGGAAAGATTTGACGTTAGGGATATGGACAACGCTTCCTGGCGCGGACTGGTCACAGGTCAATCGTTCCCCGGATTTACCGGTCATGGTTGATGTGCCGGTTGGTGATTCCTGGCGCTTATTGGCGCACGACCAAACGGGCGGAACGGTGCGGAATGGCGATCAACTTCGGCTGACGATGCTCTGGGAAGGCACGGGCGAACTTCCCGATTTAACACTGGTGGGAGAGGGATGGAAAGTAGCCCTCATCCCCGGCCCCTCTCCCTCATGGAGAGGGGAGAAAGATAATTTGGTTGGGGATAATGTTTCCAATTCGATTATTGACGATAAATCCACTGAGAAAAAAAGCGACAAAGACACCATACGCCGGGATTGGCGAGAAGTGCTGATTCCAGCAGATGCGCAGGCAGGCGAAGCGCGATTGGAACTGCCGGACGGAACCGTTCTGGCGCGCTATACGGTGGAAGTGGTTCCGGCGCTGATGGAAGCGCCGACGTTTGATCGCGCTGTCGGAATGGCCTTTCCCGGTATCGGGACACTGGTCGGTTATACCCTCGACGGTGATGCGTTTGATCGAAATCAGCCTATTCCGATCACATTGGTCTGGCAGGCAGAAGGGGCCAGCGAGACCAGTTACACGGTGTTTGTTCAGCTCGTAAGCAGTGATGGGCGCGTAATTGCCCAAAACGATGCAATTCCGGCGCAGGGCCAGCGCCCGACAACCGGCTGGCGTTCCGGCGAATACATTCTGGATGAACATCGTTTGACTTTTAATGAAGGCGCGACTCCTGGACAAGCGACGCTGATTGTTGGTCTGTATGATGCGTTAACTGGTAAGCGGATTGAGATTAAACCTGGTATGGATGCGGTAACGTTACAAGAAGGGATTGCGATTCGATGAATACCCCGCCTGACCCCAAAGCCTACAGCGAAACGGTCTGGAAAATCGTGCGCCAGATACCCGCCAGAATTGTGAGTACATACGGCCAAATTGCCTCCATGATTCCGCCACCCAATAGCGTTGATCCGGCGGATTACGCGCGGTTGGGGCCGGTTTGGGTGGGGAAGGCGATGAACGCGGTGTCGGCGGCGGATACGCCCGGCGTTCCCTGGCAGCGCGTTATCAACAGTCAGGGCGGCATCAGTTTACCGGAAGGCAGCCGGAGCGCCCTGGAACAGCGCGCCCGGTTGGAACGCGAGGGCGTGACGTTCGACAAAAATGGACGTGTGAATCTGAACCAATACGGCTGGGATGGGCCGGAGGCGAACTGGCTGCGGGAACACGATTTGTTGACGCCGCGCCCGTTGAAAAAGCCGGACAAGCCCCAACAGCCGACGTTGTTTTGAGGGTAGAAGCGAAAGAAAAAAGCGTAACACAAAGGAAAAGACACAACGCAAAGTTCGCAAAGAAGCAAAGGCGCAGAGAGAAAAGAGATATTGCAGCAGCGGCGGGAAGCCGGAGGGGGAGTGTCGCTGCTGCTGTTTGCCGATGGCAGTTCGGCGGCGGCGGCAAAGGTGGGGGGACGGCGGCGGCAGGGAAAGCAAAAGTCGTAACGCAAAGGCGCGAAGAAGCAATCCCGCAAGCGGGAGGCTGCGCACAGGCGCAAAGATAGGTTGCAAAATTGGCAGCAATGAGGGAGAGGGGGTGTGCTGCTGCGATTGCAGCAATGGCGGCAAAAGTCGCCAGTTGCCAGTTGCCAGTCTTTGGTTGTTAGTCCACAGTCGCCAGTCATCAGTCGTCAGTTTCCAGTCGAGATACAAAAGACCAATCTTTCGTCGTTGATAAGCCGCTAGAGATAGTGTAAGGGAAAATGAGGGCGGCGGAGTGGACAAATGTTCAAACATTTGTTCACTGTTTTGGAAAGTCGCCAGTCATCAGTCGCCAGCTTCCAGTCGAAAAACAAAGTCAACAAGCCACGCTCGTACTGTCACTATAGGTAAAGTAAATAGGGCAATGAAATAAAACTTTGTTTACTATTTTGAGACCGAATAAATGTAGAATACTTTATGGAGAGATAATGGGGACAGAGATGATACGTGAATTTAAGTTCCGCAAAGTGTATGAGATGGCCTCTCGTGTTGAATTGTATGCTTTTGAAAGCGACAGTTCCTATGGTGAAATAAACTGGAATGCACCTAATATAGTTCTATGTATTTGCAAACCGCTAAAAGCAAGTATTTTGCATCATTATATAAATGCTGTCATCGCTGTTTCTGAAAGGGAAAATTATCGAGATAATTCCGATTCGTATTGTGAGATAGATCATGATCCAGAAGTTACCCGACTTGAACAAATTTTTAGGGAGTATGAAATTTCTGTTGAGCCATTCAAAGCCTATTTGGAAAATGCTTATCCGAACGGGGATACTGATGCCAATGATCCCTTTTATGAATGGTTTGTATGTAACGAAGATGGATTTGAGCTGCTTTGGGAAAAAATTACAGAAGAAGTATTTCATATTTTGTTTGGTAATAGAACTTTCTTGTTGCAGTTTAACTTGGCTCTTGCTGATTATCTAAGGTATAGCTCTGTCAAAATACCTCCGCAATATTTGGATAAGAAAGGCGTTATTAAAAGGCAACATATTCCTCAATGGGTTAAAAAGGCAGTCTATTTTCGAGATCAGGGCCGGTGTGTATTATGTCAGAAAGATTTATCGGGATTATTGAGTACAGATCGCAGTCTACAGTACGATCATATAGTTCCTCTTAATTTGTGGGGAACCAACGACCCGTGCAATATACAGTTATTATGCGATAAATGCAATAATAGTAAGTCGGGTGACCTTATAAAGACCGGGTTGAAATATGCTTCTTGGTGGGATTATTAATTTATGCTGTTATTTTCCTTTATCTTAGACTTGTTACGATTTGAGTGATGGTTACGAAAATGACCTTCAGAAGAGGCGTAATATAACAGACGTTCGCAACACAACATCATGATTGGGTGAACTCCTCGATAGCGGTGATTGCATTTGTGATCCCGTTTTCGGCACGGATGGCCTGACCTAATTTCGCGGCGCGGTCACGTATGGCTTGGTCGTTCAGCAGGTGTTCAATAGCGGCGCTCAGGTTTTCGGCAGTCAGACGTTGGCGCGGGATGGGAGCGGGGCCGACGCCTAAAGCGACGACGCGCTGGCCCCAGAAGGGTTGATCGGCGGTGAACGGCACAATCAGCGAGGGCTGACCCGCGCGCAAACCCGCGCCGGTGGTGCCAGCGCCGCCATGATGCACAACGGCGGAAACTCGCTCGAACAGCCAATCATGCGGCGCAGAGTCCAGGCGCAGAATGTGATCGGGGAGGTCGTCCCCGCCAAATTAAGAGGAAAATAACAGCATAAATTAATAATCCCACCAAGAAGCATATTT
>DATALK010000466.1:0-17548 GCA_036261085.1 Phototrophicaceae bacterium
GTACACCGACTCCGCTAATGTGACCGAGTTATCCTTTGCGAATACCATTAATACGCCGGATGGGGGTACACATCTGACCGGCCTGCGTTCGGCCATTACCGGCGTGATTAATCGTTACGCTCGTAAAGCTGGCTTGCTCAAAGAAAAAGACCCTAATTTCTCCGGCAGTGATACGCTGGAGGGTTTGACCGCCATTGTCAGTGTCAAACATCCCTCCCCGTCTTTTGAAAGTCAGACCAAAGTGAAACTCATTAACACCGATGTTCAGGGTGTGGTTTCTCAGGTCGTCTCGGATGCTTTTAACGAATTTCTGGAACTCAATCCCCGCGAGGCCCGGAAGATTGTTGAGAAGTGTTCGACCAGTATGCGCGCCCGTGAAGCGGCCCGTAAAGCCCGTGATTTGGTGCGCAGCGGCCCCAGCCTGCTGGAAAGCAGCACCCTTCCGGGTAAACTGGCCGACTGCTCTCAAAAAGGCCCAGACTCGGAGATTTATATCGTAGAAGGCGATTCCGCGGGTGGAAGCGCCAAGCAAGGCCGTGACCGCCACTTCCAGGCCATCCTGCCCTTGCGCGGTAAAATTTTAAACACCGAACGCGCCCGCCTGGACAAAATCCTCGACAACGCGGAAATCAAAGCGCTGATTTCGGCCTTTGGTACGGGTATCAGCGAGGACTTTAAAGTCGAAAACCTGCGCTATGGCCGCATCATCATCATGACGGACGCGGACGTAGACGGCAGCCACATTCGCACACTGCTGTTAACCTTCTTTTTCCGGCACATGCAGCCCATCATTCAGGAAGGCCATCTCTATATCGCGCAGCCGCCGATCTATCAGCTCAAGAACGGCAAGAATATGGAGTATATCTATCCAGCATCGGGCCTCGACGAAAATGAACTGCTGGCCCGCGCGCTGAAGAAATATCCCCAACCGGATAAGCTGCATGTTCAGCGTTACAAAGGTTTGGGTGAAATGAACCCGGAACAGTTGTGGGAAACCACGATGGATCCGGCCACCCGCACCTTGCTGCAAGTCACCATTGATGACGCCGCCGAAGCCGATCATATCTTTGATATGCTGATGGGCAGCAGTGTTCCGCCCCGCAAACGGTTTATCCAGACTCATGCTCGCAACGTGCGTAATCTGGACGTGTAAGGTAGATAGTGTCATAAAAACCAATCAAAACGCTCCAGCTTCTCTGGGGCGTTTTGATTTTCCATCGCTCGTTTGTTAAAGTATGAACAAATGTTTGAACATCTGTCCATACTACCGCCCCCATCTTGTGTTATCATAATTTGGGGTTCCAATTGGGATTGACGGCAAACATGGCCTACACTTTTACGCTTGAAAATTCACCAGCTTCCGCTGATATTGCGGCAGTCCGCACCGGACTACAGTCTTATAATCTTGCCTGCGTGCCGGAACTGCTAGACTTCTCCGCACTGGAACTGGCCGTGATCGCGCGCGACGATGCCGGAAGCATTATCGGTGGCGTTCATGGCGAGGTGGATTGGGGTTGGTTCTTCCCGGATATTGTCTGGGTCAGTGACTCCCAACGCGGCCAGGGCTTGGGCGCGCAGTTGATGGCCGCCGTTGAACAGGCGCTCTTAGCGGTTGGTATCAACCGGGCCTATCTGTGGACGACCAGTTTCCAGGCGCGGCCCTTTTACCTGAAGCTGGGGTATATACAGTGGGCTGAAATGGAAAACCGGCCCCAAGGCCATGCCTGTTACTATCTGAAAAAAGAACACATCGAACCCGTTCCGCTGCGCCACAACTTTGAAATCCAGCTTCCGCCGCCGCCCGCTGACGCTCAATTTCTGGATGATGCTTTGGTCGCCGATGTTGCCCGCCACCGCCCGCTGGATTATAGCCCGCTGGCCGTTTTCCTGCGGGATGACGAGCATATTCTCGGTGGCATCGTCGGTGCGACCTACTGGGATTGGTTTGACCTGCGTTTTATGTGGGTAAGCGACCACCTGCGCGGACAGGGCTATGGCTCACGCCTGCTGGCTTTGGCCGAAGAAGCCTGTTTACAACGCGGCATCCGGCACGTTGTCACCGATACCGCCGATTTTCAAGCGCTGCCGTTTTACCAGCATCACGGCTTTGAAATCTTTGGCACATTGGCTGACCGGCCCCCCGGTCACACCTCCTACTATCTGCGAAAATCGTTAAGTGGGGTTTGATAACCCGCCCAACTGTCCTTTACAATGGATGGATTAGAGCAGCGGCAGCAGCGGCAGGCCCCCCTCCCCTCTGCCGCCGCTGCTATCACCAACCTTTTATAATCTGGCATAACACTTTTACATCAATATGACTCATTGGACTTCTCTCGCTGATGCCGCCGCTCTTGTCCAGGATGGACAGACTCTCGCTTTAGGGGGTATGACCGTCTATCGCCGCCCGCTGGCCTTTGTCCGTGAACTCCTGCGCCAGAAACCACGCCCAAAAAATCTAACGCTCCTGTGTTTCACTGCGGGCCTCGAATCCGATCTGCTGATCGGGGCAGGTTGTGTGCAAACGGTGCGCTCGGTCTACTTTGGCCTGGAATCCTTCGGCCTCGCGCCCATGTTCACCGAGGCCGCGCAGAAAGGGACAATACAAATCTTGGAAGAAACCGAGGCCAGCCTAGCTATGGGTATTCGTGCCGGTCTCGCGGGTGTCGGTTTTATGCCATCCCACGCCTGGATTGGCACCGATTTGCCCCGCCTGCGTCCCGATGTCAAAACCATTCTCGATCCCTACTCCGGCGAAGAACTGATGGCTTTCCCGACCATTCATTGTGACGTTGCCGTCCTGCATGGTCTGGAAGGCGACCCCTGGGGGAACATCAAAATCAATAATAATACCGGCGTCGACATGGATTTGATGTTCCTGGCTGATACGGTCATTGCCACCGTCGAACGCCAGGTAGCGCGCGTCGAACGTTCCGCCGAGGCGACCCTACTGCCCTCGCCGGGAATCACTTATGCGGCTTTGGCTCCGCGTGGCGCGTGGCCGACCAGTTGTTACCCGGATTATCCGCTGGGTGGGGGCGAATTCCTGCGCTATATTGACGCCTGCAACGCCGGTCAGTTTGAGGCTTATCTGGATGAATTCCTGGCCGCAGGTTAGCCACGCATGAGTAACACTTTCCACTCTTGCCGCGCCTTTAAGCGCCTGTTATACTTGCATTAATCGTATAAACAGACCAGGGGAGTCCGCGTCAAGTGGGCTGAGAGGGTGTGTAAAGCCACACCGACCCTTAACCTGATCCGGGTCATACCGGCGTAGGGAGTGTTCCATAGCGAGCTGAACTCAACCACCCCTACAAAACTGCTGTAGTGGGTGGTTTTTTATTCAGACTCCCAAAATGGTCTGTTATTCTATTAAGGGAGGATGTATGAAATTTCGCTTTTTGTTGATCGTGATCCTGTTGAGTCTGGGTTTTTCATCCACGCTCGCGCAGGATAACACGCTCACACTGGTCACGCATGACAGCTTTAATGTGAGCGAAGACGTGCTGGCGCAGTTTGAGAAAGAAACCGGCATCACCGTTGAAATTCTGCGCAGTGGTGACGCAGGCCGGATGCTCAACCAATCCATTCTGAGCAAACAAAATCCGTTGGGTGACGTGCTATTTGGCGTGGATAACACCTTCCTGGGACGCGCCCTGGAAGAAGAGTTGTTTATCCCCTACGAATCACCCCGGCTGGAAACCGTGCCAGAACAATATCAACTTGATCCCGAATATCAGGTGACACCCATTGATTATGGTGATGTCTGCCTGAACTACGACCTCGCCTACTTTGAAGAGAACGACCTCGCCTTGCCCGAAAGTCTGCAAGCCCTGACCGAACCGGAATACAAAGGGTTGCTGATCGTTGAAAATCCGGCCACCTCGTCACCCGGTTTAGCGTTCTTGCTGGCAACCGTCGGTGAATTCGGGACGGAAGGCGATTACACCTATCTCGATTTCTGGGCCGATTTGGTTGGAAATGACGTGTTGGTCTCCGAAGGCTGGGAGGATGCCTTCTTCGGCCAGTTCACCGCTGGCGGTGGCGAAGGCACGCGCCCGCTGGTAGTTAGTTATGCCAGCAGCCCGCCCGTAACCGTTGTGGAAGAAACCGGCAAACCCACCATTGGCAGTGTTGTCGCTGATGGCATGTGCTTCCGGCAGATTGAATTTGCGGGCATTTTGCAAGGCACGGATAATCTGGAAGGCGCGCAGCAGTTTATAGATTTTCTGTTAAGCCAGCCCTTCCAGGAAGACCTGCCCCTGCAAATGTATGTTTTCCCGGTGCAACCAGATGCCGAACTCCCGGAAGCATTCGCCGAATTCGCGGCCATGCCTGAAAACCCTGTCACAGTGGCGATTCAGGACATCAACACCTACCGAGAAGAGTGGATTCGAGCGTGGACGGAAACCGTACTGCGATAAACAACCTATCGTTATTCCTTCGGCGCGGGCTGTTGCTCGCGCCGTTGGCCTTCCTGGCCGTCTTTTTCTTTTACCCGCTGCTCGCCATTTTTGCGGTCAGTCTCGCACCTGAAGGCCAGCTTGATCTTTCCAGTTTCGCGCAGATCATCACCTCGGCTTATTACCGGGACACGCTCTGGTTTACGCTCTGGCAGGCGGTGCTGTCAACACTGTTAACAATCCTGCTGGCCCTGCCGGGCGCTTATATTTTTGTCCGTTACCGGTTTCCGGCCAAATCGCTGCTGATGGCCCTGGCAACGCTGCCGTTTGTTTTGCCAACGGTAGTGGTGTCCGCTGCTTTTAGCGCGCTGATTGGCCCAAACGGTCTGGTCAATACGGGGCTGATGGCGTTCTTTGGGCTGGAGTCGCCGCCCATTCAACTCGAACGCACGCTGACGATTATTCTGATCGTCCATGTCTTCTACAATTATGCGGTTGCACTGCGCATGTTAACCGGCTTTTGGGCAAATCAAAACCCGCGAATGGAAGAGGCCGCGCGCGTTCTGGGCGTGCATGGCTGGCGGTTGTGGTGGGAAATTCGCCTGCCGATGCTGCGTCCGGCCCTGCTGGCTTCGGCAGCGCTGGTTTTCATTTTCACCTTTACCAGCTTCGGGGTCATCCTGATTCTCGGCGGGCCGCATTTTGCCACGCTGGAAGTGGAAATTTATCGGCAGGCCGCCAACCTGTTTAACCTGCCGATGGCCGCCGCACTCTCACTCATTCAAATTGGTCTGATGTTTGGGATGATGATTTTTTATACCCGTCTCCAGCGCCGTGTAACCGTTGATGCGGTCAGCGCGGGCTATGTGGCCCGTCCACCACAAACCCGGCAGGCCAAATGGCTGGTCGACGGCAATCTGGCGCTGATGATCTTGCTATTATTTGCGCCGCTGCTGGCCCTGATGCTGCGATCATTAACCGCTGGTGGTGAGGGCTTCACCTTTCGGTATTATCAAATGCTGGGCAGCAATCCCCGTGATTCAGTCTTATTTGTGCCGCCGATAGTCGCCATCAACAATTCGCTGGTGTTTGCCCTGGCGACCACTGTACTGGCCGTCCTACTAGGTCTTATCACCGCCTATCTCTTATCGGGACGAAACCGCTCACTTGGGGCCGTCCTCGACCCCCTGTTTATGCTGCCGCTGGCAACCAGCGCCGTCACTCTGGGTTTTGGCTTTATCATCGCCCTGGACGAGCCGCCATTGAATTTACGCGCCTCTCCCCTGCTCATTCCGCTGGCCCATACGCTGGTGGCCCTACCATTTGTCGTTCGCAGCGTACTTCCGGCGCTGCGTGGCATCTCCCCGAATCTTCAGGAGGCGGCGCGTGTGTTAGGCGCTTCCTCCGGGCAAGTCTGGCGTTTTATTGATTTGCCGCTCATCAGCCGGGGGATTATCGTTGGGGCCACGTTTGCTTTTACCACCAGCATGGGCGAATTTGGGGCCTCCCTGTTCATCGCCCGCCCGGATACACCCACCATTCCGGTTGTGATTTACCGTTTACTCGGCCAACCAGGCGTCACTAACTATGGACAGGCATTAGCAATGAGTACGCTCCTGATGCTCGTTTCGGCACTGGGTTTTGTCCTCATTGAGCGCATCCGCACGGCTGGAATCGGAGAATTTTAATGTTAGCTGTACGTCAGGTGGCAGTTTCGTTTGGGAAAACAGCAGTTTTGCGCGGGATTGATCTGCAAGCCGTGAGCGGCGAAATCATCTGTTTATTAGGGCCGAGCGGCTGCGGCAAAACCACCCTGCTGCGAGTGATCGCCGGGTTGGAAAAACCGCAGCAGGGCGAGGTGTGGTTCGATAACCAACTTATCACCAACATCCCCATCCACCAGCGCAATTTTGGGCTGATGTTTCAGGATTTTGCCCTGTTCCCGCATATGAACGTGGCAAAAAATGTCGCCTTCGGGCTGAAGATGCAGCACGTTTCACCTGCCGAACAACAGCGCCGCGTCCATGAGGTTTTGGAACTGGTCGGGTTAGCGGAACTGGAAAACCGGGATGTTTCGCGGCTTTCCGGCGGCGAACGCCAGCGCGTCGCCCTGGCTCGCAGTCTCGCTCCCAATCCCCGCCTGCTAATGCTGGACGAACCGCTGGGGTCGCTGGATGCGGCCTTGCGGGAACGGCTGGTGGTGGAACTGCGCGACATCATCAAGCGGGTGGGCTTAACCGCTGTCTATGTCACCCACGACCAGCACGAAGCCTTTGCCATTGCGGATCGGATTGCCATCATGAACGCGGGATTGATTGAGCAAATTGGCACGCCGGAAACCATTTATCGCCAACCGAGTTCGGTGTTTGCGACCCGTTTCCTGGGGTTAAACAATATTGTCCCGGTGCTGCATCAAACTGACGGCAAAGCCCAAACCGCGCTCGGTGATTTCCTGGTTGCTGGCCCAGCCGATGCCCTGCTGCTGCACCCTGATGGCTTAAAACGGGTTGAACCGGATGCCCCTGGTGCATTAGCGGGAACGGTTGAAGAATGTGTTTTCCAGGGCGATTCGTATAGGTTGCAGCTTCGGTTACAATCCGATCTGATTTTTACGTTAAAAGTACCCTCCCATGCTACCCCCAGCCCCCGCCCCGGTGATACCATTGCCGTATGTCCCCAGCCCAACACCATTCTGCCGCTGGTCAACACGCCGCAGCTATGAGCCGCCAGCGGGTTTCTATCTTTGCAACTTTCCGCCCCCGTGCTATACTGCCACCACTTTTGTTTGAATAGAGGAGTTTGTTACTCATGCAGGCAGCGTTACAGATTGCTTCCATCATCATCTCGGTGGTGTTAATTGTCCTCATTTTGTTCCAGGTTAAGGGCGGCGCGCTCGGCAGTCTGCTCGGTGGTGAAACCGGCGGGCTGGCCCGGACTCGGCGCGGCCTGGAAAAAACCCTGTTTAGTATCACTATCGGCCTGTCCATTGCCTTCCTGGCGGTTTCAATTCTGTCGGTGGTCGCCTTCCGAGGCTAACGGTTTCCCCGGCTGATTTATTTTAGGCATATAAACTCAACCATGCTTCGCGGATTTCGCTGGCAGCTTGTTGTTCTCGTCTCGGCGCTGACATTGTTTGTCGTGGCGTTGGCCTCGCGCCCGGAAACCAATCCGGTTGTACCAGCGCCAACCGCGACGACGGAATTACTGGCTGTCCTGACGTCTGAGCCAGAAATCACAGTTATTGCACCCACGCCTGCGCCTGTGGTGGAGATACTTCCTGCGACCAGCGAAATTGCCACTTATACCGAGGCCCTGGTTGGCAGTATCCAACGGCTGAATCCGCTGCTGGCGGGGTTAAATCCGGTGGATGACGACATTACGTCGCTGATTTTTGAAGGGCTGACCCGCGCTAACGAATACGGCGAACCGGTTCCCGCACTGGCAAAAGAATGGGTCATTTCGTCGGACGGACTGGAATACGTCGTGCGCCTGCGCGACGACGTGTTGTGGCAGGATGGCGTTCCGTTCACCGCCGCTGATGTCCTATATACGGTTTCCCTGCTGCAATCGCCAGACTTCCCCGGCCCCGCCGATTTGGGGAAATTCTGGCGCACGGTTGAAGTTCAGTATTTAAACGATCATCTGGTGCGGTTCCGGCTGACCCAACCGCTGGCGCAATTTCTGGATATGCTGCGTCTGGGTCTCCTGCCGGAACATGCTCTGCGCGGCACCACCGCCGCCCAACTCGCCGACCATACCTTCAATCTGACACCAATTGGCACCGGCCCTTACCAACTCGAAGCGCTGCACTCTACCGATGGCAGTCGTTTGAATGTGGTGGATTTGCGTGCGGCTCCGGTTTATCGCCAACGCCCAGAAGGCCAATCCGGTTATCAGGCAGATCGGTTCAGGTTTCAGGTGTACGACTCATTTGAGGCGGCTCTCGCGGCGTTACAAGCCGGTCAGGTGGACGGATTAGCGGCACGTAACACGCAGGAGCGGTTGGCGCTGGTCAGCGTGCCAGGAATCAACATTCAAACCCAAATTGAGCCGACGCTGGGTGTGCTGATTTTTAATTGGGCGAAAGACGAAACCCGTTTCTTCCGTGAGCAGCGCGTCCGGCTGGCGCTCATGACCGGCTTAGACCGGAACGGCATCATTGAACGCCATCTGCCCAATATGGCCGTCCCCGCCAACAGTCCACTGTTTCCGGGTTCGTGGGCTTATACCGCTGATTTACCCTGGCCTCCCCCGGATGCAACTGCCGCCCGTGCCTTGCTGGAAAATGCCCGCCCTCTGCGATCTTCAACGTCAGAAGCCACCGCTGAGGCTACCGCCGAAACCACACCGGAAGTGACTTCCAACGCGCTCTATCATTTTGTACTGCTGGTTCCCGATACCCCCGCGCTGGTCAGTCTGGCGCAGGAAATCGCGGCGCAGTGGTCGCAGCTTAATCTGGCGGTCACGGTTGAGTCTGCCCCGCCGGAGCAATATCAAACCCGGCTGGATAATGGTGATTTTGGCGCGGCGATTGTTGAGTTCTCATTGGGTGACAGCGCCGACCCGGATATGTATCCCTTCTGGGACGAAGGCCAGTACCCGGATGGCTTAAACTATGGCGGCATCAATGACCGGCGCATCAGCGAAGATTTAGAGCGTGCCCGCAGCGACGCCAATGGCATCAATCGTGCCATTCACTATCAGAATTTTCAGCAAAGTTTTATTGAGCGCGCGATTGCGATTCCGCTGTATTATCCGCTGTATACCTATGCCACCAATTCTCGTATCACCGGCGTCCAGTTAGGGTTTATCGGCTCCCCAGCCAGCCGCTTTTACACCCTAAAGAACTGGTCTTTGACAACCCAAGCGCAATAACCAACACAAATTTGTGACCTTAGCCGCTGCCAACCGACACCCCGGCAACATAACCGCTTGACCACGCCCATTGAAAGTTGTAACCGCCGATGCGTCCATCCACATCACAGATTTCGCCACAAAAATACAAACCGGGACACACACGCGATTCCATCGTTTCCAGCCGGATTTCCGCCAATGGCACACCACCCGCCGTCACTTCGGCATGGGTGAAACCGCGATTGCCAATTATGGGCAGAGGGAGTTGGGTAATCGTTCGCGCCAGCGTTTTCCGCTGCTCACGGGTCAGTTGATCCGCAGCGTTTGTCGGTTCAATACCGGCTTGTTCGTACAAACCCCGCGCCAGCCGCTCCGGCACAAATTGGTGTAGATACCGAAAAGCACTCATCCGGCCTGCGGCCTGCAACTCAGCCTCAACCTGTTCCGCTGTTTTGTCCGGCAGCCAGTTTAAAGTCAACGTAACGCCGGGATCGGCCAACTTCGCTTCGATATAATACCGGCTGATGTCCAGCACCGACGGTCCCGATAAACCGAAATGGGTACACAAGGTTGAATCGGTGAAGGCGGCTAACTTCTTGCCGGACGGAGCGCGAACTTCCAGCGTAGTCGGGACAGTGATGCCGCTTAAGCTACAAATAAAATGATCGCGGGGCAGTGTCAGCGGAACCAATGCCGGGGAAATATGGGGTGTCAGACTGTGGCGGAGGGACTGGGCCAGGATGTAACCAAAACCATCGGAACCTGACTTCGGCAAGGCTTTGCCGCCAGTAGCCAGAATCACCTGCTCGGCTTCGATACATCCCCATTCGCCGCGCACGATAAAAACACTTCCGGCGCGTTCAACGCCCTCCACCCGGCAGGGATGCCGGATGACGGCATTCGTCTGAACCGCCGCTAAGAGCGCATCCAGAACCGTGTGAGCATTGTCCGTCACCGGGAACAATTTACCGGTGTCTTCCCACTTCAGTTCAACACCCAATTCGCGGAAAAATGCGATAGTCTGCGGCACATCAAAGCGCCGCAGCACTTTTTTAATCGCGTTGCGTGATGAGCCAGCGTAAGCCCGCTCATCTACTTCATCGTGCGTAACATTACAGCGTCCGCCCCCCGCCACCAGGATTTTTGCACCCAGGGTGCGCGCGCCGTCCAGCAGGATAATACGGCGGTGGGGCGATGTCCGTCCCGCCCAGATGCCAGCCATCAAACCCGCCGCCCCAGCGCCCACAATCACCACATCGGCACAATCCACCATCGTTAGAGCGCACCTTCCTGCGCCAGAATCGCACGCAGCAGGTCTTTACGAGCGCTGCCGCCGAGCATTTCCAGCTTCCGCACGCCTAAGGGATCAATCTCCTCGCGCAGCAGGCGGATTTCTTCGGCAGTGGGTGGTGGGGTTTCGTGAACCTCCGGGGCGATTTCCAGCAGGAAGCCGGTTTTCTTCTGGATGTGTTCGACAGTCACGCCCGGATGATAGCTGGTCAGGCGCATCCGACCATCCGCCCAATCAAACTGTCCCAGATCGGTGATGAGATACTTCACCCCCGCCCCCCGTTTCCGCTGCGGCACATGCCCCAGGCCGCTGACAAAATCCACCGTCTCGACAAAAGTCACGCGGGAATGCCGGGGCACATAGAGATGAATCTGCTGCGAAAATACGGTCACATCCGGGATACCGCCAGAACCGGGCAAGCGCATTCGTGGGTGAGCGTAATCACTGCCAAAAGCGATATTGTTGAAATTGCCCACCGCATCTACCTGAGCCGGACGAAAGAACTCTTTCGTCTCATAGTTGGGCAGCAAATCCGCCGCCCCGACCACAAACCCAAAATGGGCCTGCGCTTTACCCAACCACAGGTCTTCAATTCGCCCTACCCCTAACGCGGCCCAATCCTGGCCGAGACCCTGACCGATAGCCGACGAAAACGTGACCTTCGGCGCGTGGGTACACTTCGCCAGGATCAGGCCCGCCGTGACCAGGGGCGTATTGATGCCCTGAGCCAGCAAATCGCCATCTTTGACCTGGCGCGAAATACAAACGGAGATCAATTCATCGGTGGTAAAATCCACATTAATCCTCAGCTTTACTGCCAGTGCCGTCCATTCGAACCATCAAGGGCGTAAACTGGCCCACAATATCCACTAAATCCGATTGCGCGGCAATCACCTCGGCAATCGGTTTGTAAGCCTGGGGCGCTTCATCCAGCCCCGCGCCGATGAGCGTCACACCGCGTTCTTGGAGATACCGATCCCGTTCGGTCTTGGTAATGGTATCCAGCGCTTTCCGGCGGCTCATCGCCCGCCCGGCCCCATGTGCCGCCGAACTCAAAGACGCGACCACGCCTTTACCCCGCACCACAAAACCAGGGTCGGCCATTGAACCAGGGATGACGCCTAAAACACCTTTCCCCGCTGGCGTTGCGCCTTTGCGATGAACAATCACTTCGCGTTCGCTGCTGGCAAAACCGGCAGGTGCGGGTACACGCTCTACCCACGCAAAATTGTGATGATTTTCCACCGTCGCGGCCACTTTTAAACCAGCAGCTTTCGCCACCCGGCTGTGGATGACCGCATGATTGGCTGAGGCAAACCGTCCGGCCAATTCCATCGCCAGCCAGTATTCCTGACCGGCGTGCCAGTCCAGCGGCAGCCACGCCAAATGCCGCACTTTTTTATCCAGGTTCGGATGATACTGCATGGCAATATCCGAATAATGACTGGCAATTTTATAACCGACCCCGCGCGAACCGCTGTGGGACAGCAGCGCCAAATATTCCCCAGCTTCCAGGCCCAGCTCGGCATCATCTTTTTCCAGCCTAAACGCGCCCCAATCAATAAAATGATTACCGCTGCCGCTGGTTCCCAACTGGCCGTAAGCAATATCTTGCAGCGATTTCAGAAATTTATTCGTGTCCCAGGCAGGATCATCTAAAACTTCATGTTCGGCCCGATTTTTGCCGCCCCACTCTTTGCCCGCGCCAAATAAAGTCTGCTCCACCAGCGCATTTTTGAAGTGGCCTACCTTCTGTTTGAGGACGATTGGCGAGACGGGAAAGATGGACAGTCGCACCCGGCAGGCAATATCCACGCCAACCGCGTAGGGAATAACAGCGTTTTCCGTCGCCAGCACGCCCCCAATCGGCAGCCCATAACCCACATGGGCATCCGGCATCAGTGCCCCGGCCACGCTGATCGGCAGGCTCATCGCCGCATCCATCTGCGTCCGGGATTCAGCATCAATCTGGTCTTCGCCCCAGACCGGATACGGCAGCGGGCTTGACCGCAATTCTTCGGTGGTCATCACAATACTCCTATTTCAATTTTAAGTATCATAAAGGGTCACAAAGGATTTTTCAAGACCACGCAACTCGTAACTCGACGCCATAATGGTCAGAGAGATGTTTTTCATGGTTTCCGACCAGCACTTTATCCTCAAATCGCAGTTCACTTTCTACCGTTACGGGCCGTCCCTCCGGCGCACGCACCAGCGCATAATCAATGGGCAACGCATACCGGCCAAAGATCGCCCCATGTGGGCGAAAGGTCGGGCGGGTATCCCCCAGCAGCGGGTCCATCAAACCGCTGGCCGCCAGAAACGACTCGTAGAGCCAACTACCGCGCGGGATGTTAAAATCGCCGCAAACCAGCACCAGCGCTTCACGCGGCTGCTGCTGCACCATCTCCGCCAACTGCATTAACTCACCGTGTTCCTGCCGCGCAAAGGGGTTGTTTTTGCCCCAATCACCAGTATAGTTAGCGGTCAGGTGGGTATTCAAAACCCGCACGGGTATACTTTCAATGTGTAATTGGGAAACCAGGATGCCTTTGTGCAGAATCCAATCGGCCACCGCCGGGGTGTACCACAAACCGCGTTCCTGAAAGAGAAAAAACCGGAACGATTCGATAGTGGGCTGGGCCAGGGTGAGCAATCCACCCATCGGCGCATGAATAAACGGCTGGCACACCTGGGCCGGATAGCGGTCACGACAGCCGTTCATCAGCAGGCGGCGGTAACGGTGCATCTGGACTTCCTGCAAACAGACAACGGAATACGCCCGTTGGTTAAGTTCCTGCACCAAATGCCGCAACCGCTGACTGGTGTTAAAACCCGGCGCGCCAAAACAATTTAACGTCAGGAGTGATAAGTTTCCCATAAATTCGCCATCATAGCCGATTACCTGGGTTTATTATACGTGGAGGATTGTTAACGTGGACATAGAGAAAACATATCCCGATAAGTCTGATTTTCTGCGTTACGTTTTATGGGCGCTGTTGGCCTACACCACCGCCGCCAACCGCCGCGAATACCGGATGTCCACCACCTGGCTGCCGCATCTCGTCACCAATTCGCTTTCGCTGCTGCTGCCGGATGCCGTGCGCCTGATTTTCCCGCAAGGCTGGCGTTCACGGAATATCGTTGAAGCCACGCTGACCAAAATGGTACGCGATAACCGGAATTATGCCGTCTATGCTGCGCCGCTGGCGCTGGGTTACATTCTCTCGCATCCGCGTTTTAACATCTACAAAGGCGATTGGGCCAACCTGGAACTGGCGGGTTTTGCCCTGGATTCGATTCCCCACAGCGCGACGGCCTTTGCACTGTCCGCACTGGTGGGTGACACCCTGCGGGTGATGGCGCACGAGGAGGAATTTCATGGCGGGCTGGCGCGGCTGCTGCGCTGGGGCAACCACCGGCGCGCGCTGGTCTCGCTGACTGTCCTGGCATTGATTACATTTTTCTGGGAATACAGCGAATACCGCGTCCACAACTACGAACTCAGCCAGCGGGGTGACGCCGAACACATTAACATGCAATGGAGCGCCGAAGATACGGCCAAAGATGTGCGCTCTAACCTGCTCGGCTGGGCGCTGGCCGTGTTATGGCAAGGACGACGAGGTTAGTCAAAATCTCTCAACTGAGCAATAATCTCACCATTACTAACATCCATGATGGCAATACCCAATGTCCGATCGTTGATTAACAAGTAATTCCCTTCAACGTCCCAACTGATGTCAAAGATGAGTTCTATATTTATGATTCGGCTGGTTTCACCAGTAGCCACATCCCAAATACGTATCGTTTCATCATAGGCAGCACTAGCAAGACCATGTAGTCCCCATGCAAGTCGGTGGGCATGCTCTGTGTGTCCAGTCAAAGTACGTATAAGTTGAAATGTGTTTGTGTCCCAGATCGATATATCATTGGATAGACGCCTGTCCTGTATGCCTATAGACGCAATTTGATCACCAGTTGGACTGAACACCAGACCATTATCGCCAGCGACATTGGGAATGGTTCCAACTACATGTTCCGTCTGCAAATCCCAGAAATACATCAAGTTTCCAACCGCGACGGCAATCTGATTCTTTTGAGGATGCCACGCAATTTGTGTGATCTGGGCAGGCTTTACAGGGCTAAATTCCTCAAGCAAATTCCCGTTGGTCGCATCGTAAATACGAACCACCTGTTCCAAATTGCTATATCTATATGTAAGTGCAAACCTGTCGCCAGCGAAATCCCATGCTTGTACTGATGTGGAATTGCCATCCGGTGGAAGTTCTACCGCAAGTTGTAATGGTTGGATATTCCAAACTTGATGCCGAAACCCTTCCCGAATAGTAGCCCCTGTTGACAAAATCCGCTCGACAACACTGGATACAGCAATTCGATTTCCGTTAGGACTCCATTCAAATGAATTCACAGTTATAATCTCGTTTGTTGGTTCATTGTTGAGATTGATTTGATCAAGTAGTTCAAAATAGGCGTTATAAAGAAAAATCTTATCCTCATATCCTACGGTCACAATCTCTTGTACAGGATTCCAACGGATTATGAACGCATAGGAATATGTTTTATTTTGCGCCTTAGCGATAGTTAAAAATAACGTTATCCACATTAGTATAGCAATTAAAAGATTTATCCAATTTGCGAGAATGTGAATTTGACTTCTAGCCATCGTTACCCCCTAGAAATATACACAAAGGCGAACTTGCGTCCGCCTCTGTAAATAGCTATTCCGTTTGAGGAACCGCCCTCACCTACTGTTTCACACTGGGCTGCCCGGTCAGCAGGAAATCCAGCGCGGCTTGCAATTGGGGATCGCTGGTATCGTTAGTATCTTCCGGCGTCCACTCAACGGTAATGTCTGGCGTCACCCCTTGTTTGTGAATCCAGTGGCGATCTGGTGTCAACCAGCGGGCAATCGTCAGCCGGATGCCGCCACCATTGATTAACTCGCGCCAGGTCTGCACTGTGCCTTTGCCAAAAGTAGTTTCACCCACAATCGTGGCCCGGTGACGATCTTGCAGCGCCCCGGCCACCAGTTCGGACGCGCTGGCGCTGTTTTCATCTACCAACGCGACCAGCGGCACCGACACGCCAATATAGCTTCCATCCGCCTCAAAGACGCGCTCTTCGCCGCCACCAAAGTCTTCTACCAGAATCGTGCCATCTTTGATAAAAGCGCTGGCAATTTCAATCGCGCTGGTCAGTTGGCCGCCGGGATTGCCACGCATGTCAAAAATCAGTCCATCGAGACTGTTCACATCCAGCGCTTCCAGGGCTTCGTCCAATTTGACGCGGGCAGTGGCGCTGAATTCACGCAGTTTAATGTAGCCAACATTGTTATCCAACACTTCATATTCCACCACCGGAATATCAATTTTGGCCCGCGTGATGTCAAAATCAAGCAGGTCTTCACCGCGACGAAAGGTAATGGTTACAACACTGCCCGCCGGGCCGCGCACTTTGGCGACCAGTTCCAATTGCGTCATACCCGCGACATCTTCACCATCTACGGCCACAAAGATGTCACCGCCTTTGACTCCGGCGGCCTCAGCAGGTGAACCTTCCATAACGCTGGCAATCCGCACTTCGCCGGTTTCCTCTACTGTCTCGACCAGAGCGCCAATGCCCTCCACCGAACCCGACAAATCGGCATTCATCAGGGGATAAACTTCAGGACTCATATAACCGCTGAATTGGTCGCCCAGCGAATCCACCATTCCTTGAATGGCCCCATCCACCAATTTATCATTATCAACCGGCTCTAAATAGGCGTCCTGAATCAGGTTATAAACCTGCCAAAACGGGGCAAACGTTTCCCCAGCATCACTCGGTGGGTCAATATCACTTTGAGCTTGGCTGACATGATACTGGTTGCCCAGGATAAACCCGGCCACAAAAACACCAACAATTAAAAAACTGGCCTGAAAGGGGCGCAAACGCTGCCAAACGGCGCGTAGAGGTTTCATAACGATGCTCCATATGAATCTGGTCATTTTGTAATTATAATCGTTTCTCAGCGCTCGCAACGTAAATCTGTGATGAGAATTGTCACAATTTTAATAATGTCACCCTATTCAGCCGAAACCCAAGTTTTTCATCTTAACCCCGACAACCTTGACCAGCAAATCATAGAAACCGCCGCTGCGGTATTACACACCGGCGGGCTGGTCGCCTTCCCAACGGAAACGGTTTATGGCCTGGGCGCAAACGCCACCGACGCCGAGGCGGTCAACCGCATTTTCAGCGCCAAAGGCCGTCCGGCATCTGACCCGGTGATTGTCCATCTATATGATCTGGCACAGCTTGAAACCGTCGCCATTCATGTACCAGAGCTGGCCTATGATCTGGCAAACCAATTCTGGCCGGGGCCGCTCACACTGGTACTGCAACGCCATCCAGCAATACCGCCGAATGTCTCCGCTGGTATGGCAACTGTCGCCGTGCGAATGCCGCAGCATCCCATCGCATTAGCGCTATTCCGAGCAACGGGGCTGCCCGTAGCCGCCCCCAGCGCCAACCGCTTCGCCCGCCCCAGCGCAACCACTGCGGCGCACGTTTGGGACGATTTACAGGGTCGCGTGGACATCATACTCGACGGTGGCGCGACCCAGATTGGTCTGGAGTCAACGATCCTTGACTTAACCAAAACTACCCCGGCGGTGCTGCGTCCTGGCGGTATTCCGCTGGAGGCCCTACGCGCCGTTATCCCGGATGTTCAACTGGTCTCGCGCCATCTTCAACCGGATGAAACCGGGATTGAAGCGCCGGGAATGCTGCTGAAACATTACTCGCCGCGCGCCGAACTGCTGTTATTCACCGGCGACCCCGAACAAGTACATTCACGAATGCAAACCGAAGCCCAGGCGCGCCTCCGGGTCGGACAGCGTGTTGGCATTTTAACCCCGGATGAAGAAGTCCCGGTTTTTGATGGCATCCCAGTTGTGTTATTTCCACTGGGAGCAGTGAACAATCTGGCACAAATCGGCAC
>DATALK010000467.1:0-5382 GCA_036261085.1 Phototrophicaceae bacterium
AGGGCTGCACCCTGTCCAGCGAAGGAGATTATGTGGATGCGGGCTACGATGCGCGCATCGCCGAGAATTATGAAGAGGCTGTTGCTCTGTATACCTGTGCCTTGAACATCAACGCCAAAAATCCTGATTCCCTGTTTGGCCGCGCGTATGCCAATAATGAACTGGGCCATTATGATGAGGCGCTGGCCGACTATGACGCGCTCCTGGCGATTACGCCGGATGATGGCGCGGCGCTGAACAACCGGGGCAATATCTTCTACGAACGCGGCGATTACGAAACGGCGCTGGCGGATTACAACCGTTCCATTGAACTCCCCGGCCACGAAACCTACATTCCCTACTACAACCGGGGCAATCTGTACTTGGAAATGGGGGATTACGACCAGGCGATTGCCGATCTCAGCCAGTCCATTCAGCTTGATCCGGCCTACGCGGATGCTTACCTGGCGCGGGCCGGGGTTTATGCGGCCCAGGATAACCCGGTTGCGTTTGCCGACTGGTGGGAATGGATCGAACTGATTCGCCAGCGCACTATTGACCGCACGGTTGCCAATATTCAGGGCGGGGATACCCTCGGCCTGGAAGAAGGTTCGGTCTTTGAAATTCCATTTGAGGCCGAAGTCGGCCAGATCGTGCGCGTCGCGGCCCGAACAGCGGCGAAAGCCGAAGTTGACCCCCTGGTGGTCATGCTGGGGCCGGACGGCCAGGCCGTCGCCGGAGATGATGACAGCGGCATCAACCTGGACGCCGTTCTGCGTTACGAAGTCACGGCCAATGGCACTTACACCCTGATGGTCACCCATGCCGGGGGTGGCAGTGACGGCGAAGTAACATTGACCTTGAACATTACCGGCGGCACCGCCGACAACAATGTACCCCCGCCGCCCGATACCCCCGCTGACACTTTCCAGGTGTTTAACCTGATCGTCAATGATCTGGCGGTAGTTTATACGACTGAGGGAGACCGGCTGAACTTACGCAGCGGGCCAGGGCTGGACTTTGAGATTGTGAGCAAGCTGCAACGGGATACGCGCGTCCGGTTGCTGGAAGGCCCGCGCAAAGCCGATGGGTATGCCTGGTGGCGCATCAGCACCGCTGACGGCGCGGAAGGCTGGGCGGTGGAGCGCGTTGATACCGAACAAACGCTGCAACTAGCGCTCATCCAGGGCGAAGCCGCGCTGGTCACCACCACTGCCGGGGACACGCTGCGAATGCGTTCTGGTGCGGGCACGAGTTTTGAGGTGGTTGCCATGATCGCCAACGGCACAGTGGTGACGCTGCTGGAAGGCCCGCAGACCATAGACGGCCTGCCTTGGTGGAAAATCCGCACGCCGGACGGTATAGAAGGTTATGCGGTGGAGCGCGTTGGCGAGGAACGCACCCTGAGCCGCCCATCCGATGCACTTGATTAACATCGGTTTTTACCACAAAGGTCAATAGCTGGCGGTTTTTAAAGTCCCTCTCCATGAGGGAGAGGGATTTAGGGTGAGGGCCTACAACGTAACTCATGAGTGAACCGGTTAATTTGACTTTGTTCTATAGCGCCAATCTGCGGGGCGACCTGGAACGGCTGCCCCGCCTGTATACCTTTATTAAGGCGCTCGTTAGCGGGGACCGTTCACGCACGGCCCCAACCAGTGAGCAATTTTTACTGCTTGACCTGGGGAACGCCTGCGCGCCGGAGGTCTGGCACTGTGCTGTGACCGAGGGGCGTTCCATGCTCATTGGTCTGGACGCGATGGGCTACCACGCCGCGCGCGTTTCCATCACCGCCGCTGCCCGCGCCAGGCTGCACGACAATTTATTGGCACTGGCTCTGGTTGACCTTGACCACCCCTGGCAAAACGGAAATATTTTAGTGACAGCCTCCGACAGCTCCGACCAACTGAGCGCTGAAAATGGTTTGCGGGTTGTGTTGGCCCCTGCCGCGACAACTTACCTGGACGGGCGCATACTCCATCTGGCCGATGTTCAAAGCGAACAGGTGGGGATTGTCCAGGTGTCGCTGGAACCGGCCCTGCTGTACCATCGCATTGAAACACTCCCGCCCCAAACACTGCCCGACCCGACCATCACCGCCACCATTGATTTTGTCCTCAGCGAAGCCCGCGCGGTACAAAGACGGCGCGGCGGTTCATCCTGATGAGATACAATCGGTTGCGTGTAGGGGCGGGTTTAGAAACCCCCAATTGGTATCAAAATAAGGTGCGACTTAGCGACACCGGACGCTGAAAGCCGTCCGGCTATCCCCGCAAAAGCCGCCTCAAGGCGGCTGAACAACACCATAATGACTAACACAGCCCGCTTGCAGCGGGCTTAAGGATGGCCGTCGCCAGGGGACTTCCAGCCCCTGGCGTCCCTACCTCTACGAAAAATCTACACAATTCTGCGGCTGTGCCGCCCCTGCTTATCCCTTTCTATCGCGCCGCTCACACGCTTCTGACAGCTTAACAAGGCTGGTCATATACGCGACCTGTAGAGTAAATCATCTATTGGCATTGTTAGAAATGGGGTCGAAATATGGAAACTGCACCCAAATTCAATACACGCACCCTGCTCATCATCGGCCTGGTGGTGATTGTCGGCGCGCTGTTTATCATTCCCCGGCTGAACCAGGGCGGCGCGCAGGATGAAGTCCTACCGACGGTTCAGGCTCCCAATTCGAACGCACCGTTAAACAATAATACGGGGAACGCCCAGATTGGAACCGTCTTGGCCGCGTCGGGCGTTGATCGGGACGGCTGCGCGGTGAACACGGCCTCGGTATTTGAGCCGGTGGAACAGGTGTATGTGGTGGCGGAAAACAGCTATGTCGCTGCCGGAACGACAGTGTTTGTCCGGCTGTACCAGGATGGGCAGGCTATCGAAGATGCGCCGGAAATTACAGCGGATCAGGACTATAACAACTCCTGCATTAACTTCGTTTTTGAACCGGAAACCGGCGCGCGGTTTGAACGGGGCCAATACGAAGCCGAGTTTATCGTGAATGGGAATGCGGCGGCTTCGGTTCAATTCCAAATCCGGTAGAAAGGCTGTCTGATGGACAATTTGATTACCCTGTGTTTATTGGGCGTGTTTGTGATTGTCGGCCTCATGCTCTTGATGCGGCTGTTCAGCAGTTTTGGCGGCCAGGGCGGCAGTCAGGGGGGCGAATCGCCCCAGTATGACGACCCGAACATTCGCAGTCGGGGCTTTTTCGGGCGCTCTCGCGGTGGCACTTCGCCCACCAATGACGACCCGAACATTCGCAGTCGCGGTTTTTTCGGACGCTCTCGCAGTACCGGATCGCAACAATCGGGACAAGTCAACAACCCGAATATTCGCAGTCGCGGCGGCTTTGGCCGCAGCAAAGACTAATCTCCGCGCCTGCCTGCAACCGTTAAGTAATGTAGCTCCAGCCCTTCACTTTTGTGTGCGGGGCTTGTTTGTTTTTCGGCAGTCAATCTCGCTCTATCAATCGTAATAGAACAGCGGACGCAGCCATTGAATATCAACAATGGCCTTACCGGGCGGCAAAGTTACTTTTTGTTCCGCGCCATTGATGGAAATGGTGGTATCGTCAACGACGGTTGCCACACTATCGGTGATAAAAGAATAATCAAACTTAAAACCAGGATACCACTTCTGATCACCGAAGGAGCTAAAACTATAATAATCGGTTACGCCGCACCAGGGATCGTCTACCCAGGGACCATCTTCTTGATAATATCCTGGTCGGCAAAGAGCAATCAAAAAACGATTTGAATCAATCCACTGAACACTCTGTAACGGGCTAAAATCAGAGGCTTGACTTTGGCCTGGAAACACTAATTGTTGAACCGTCATGTCAAATTCGCCGGTAACCGTTGTGTCAAACGCGAACAAGATTCGATCATCCGGCGAAATCAGCCCATCAGGAAAACGATCACCATTCACCAAATCAATGTAGTATCGTTGGCTCCCTTCTGTAATCGCCAGATAACGCCCTGCCGGAGAAAAATGTCGGGCATAAGGGACATTGTTTTGTCTGGGCAGCAGCAGACGCGGTAAGCTGCCAGTTGTAAACACATCCCATAGCCATAATCCCCGCCGGTCACTATACGCCAGCAATCGCCCATCAGGACTCCACGCCGCCAATCCCGGTTCAAAATAACCTCCGCTAACCAGGTCTAACGTGATACTGTTAACCAACTGCCGCTGTTCCCAAAAACCTAATCGAGGATAAAACAGCGCATAAACCTCAATCGTCTTGCCGTTCCAAAAAGCTATGGCATCACTCGTCGGCGAAAATAGGATGGCATCACCCTGGAAAAGCAGGTTGCTCCCGTTTCCGTCCCCAGGTTGGATTTGGGATGTATCGGAAACTAATCTGGCTGCATCAAGACCATTGGGCGAGGAAGCCCAACAGGGTGGTGATGAGCAACCGGATGGCAATAAATAAGTGAGCATCTCTTTTTCTGTCATCAGTACTGGCGCTCCGCTGTCGACTGGCAGCACATATTTACTCCCATCATTTAAGGTCAGCAGGATTGGCTGAGTTGTTGGATATGGCTGGGTTTTATCGGGCTGGATGGTTTGCTGCCGGGTTCTTTCAAGAATATACGTTTGAAGTTCGCTAAAAGAGAATTCTCGCCAGGGTGATTCACTGTCTGACTTGGGATAACGGTAAAAAACTGAGGTCAGGCCGTCTGGCTCATCAAAGCTATAAAGACCACTGGTAAAATCGCGCCAGCGATAAGCACCGTCTTTTTCATGAATTAAAAAAACTACTATCGTTTTCTCCATTTCAAGCGCGGCTGAAACCTCTGTACAAGTGCCACCGCGCTCTCGGAGTTGCAGCTTATTTTCAACTGCTAGGGGATTGTTTAAAGCTAGGAGAATATATTCTGGCCCTGTTCCCATCCAATAGGAGGCAACCTGAAAAATGCCATTCCGGTTCCGGTCATCCAGTTTAACAAATTTTCCGGTAACAATAGTGTCTACCTCATCAAAAAGTTCATCAATCGGTATCTGCCGGTAGCCGCTGCAAGCATGAACCGGAACCGCAAACGAAAAAAGAAAAATAATCGTCAGACTGAATAGTGGGAGTAATTTTCGGAACATAGCTTTACTCTTTTGTTTCATCCAGTGAATTGGCAAGTCCGTATCTTATTCCACAAGGGCAGGATAGTCTCAGCCGGAATCCCGCCGTTCCCCCTACGGATACTATTCCGCTGTTTTTATGACACACCCGATTGATTCCCACATCAATCCTATGATATACTGCCTTTACCTGATGGTGAAAGGACAGACTGCCATGTTTAGTTCCTCCCAACAACCGGGTATCGAGGTGGCCCGCTCTTCTCTTATGTAGCGCGCGCGGGCATCACTCGGCGTCATGGCGAACCAGTGGCCGATGTGCAG
>DATALK010000475.1:0-7238 GCA_036261085.1 Phototrophicaceae bacterium
GTCCAGGGAAATTTATCAAACGCGGGCGTTATTCACACATGACAGAGATTTTGTAATCACCACGTTCTTTCATTTCCCAGGCAACTTTGGTGGTGTTATCGTCCAGTGAAAGTTCTAAGTTGTAAATCCCGGAGGGCCATCCTACATTCCAACTGTAGTATTGGAGAATATAGGGATCGCCCGTGTCAATAAAGGTCTTGTCAAGCTGGCCTTCCACCGTTAACGCCTTCGTTTCATTCGGACGATACAAATCAACGACGATATCGTTTTTGCGCCCGCCGGTTAAGATGATACCCATATCGGCATCACCCCGTTTGATGTCAAACACGAGGATACAGCCAGTGCGTTCATCAACGAAGGTTTCATCGGTACTGATAACATTATCGGGGGCGCGCATTGCCAGAAAAGACGCGATATAGGCTGTCTGGCCCTGATAATCAATTTGATACCAGTCACCCTCAACGCCAACAACGGTAAACTGCTCGCCCGCTGTGGCTTGCCCAACGATACTACAGTCGGTTCCCGCGCAGGAACGTAAATTCGCGTTGCCCGTTGCGCTCACCTTAAAGGTGTCGCCGCTGCTGGTTTCCGCACTATCTTCGGCATTGGCTCCGCAAACTGTCAAGGCTTCGCCGAATAAGTCCGTTTGGGTGAGCGCGGCGGTTGAGTCTTCCCTGAAACCAGCGATGGTGGCCGTTGTTATATAAGAACCCAGAGTCATCAGGGTTTTGCCCTGTTTCACAAAGGGTAAGGCGCTGATTTCCGCTATGTCGGCGTCTGGATTTTCCACAGCCTCGACAAACTGTGTCAGCGTTGTGCAGTTATATTCCCAATCCTTACCTTCGGCCCAGGTGTCATCAGCAGCCTGGACGGCAATCGCGCTGCTCACAAGCAGCAAAACCGCCAGGATAACCAAACGTTTCATATTTCCTCCCGAATAAAAATTGCATAGATGAAAGTACTCATCTCATTATATTTTCTAAATGAACGCGAAAGTGTTAATCTTTCTGCAAACAAGCTGTGCTGCCAGAAGTGGTGATTTGTTGACCGCTGAATTTTGCCCTGCAATGGGTGTTGTATGAATGTGGATTGCACGGGTGCATTCGGTTTTTGGGGCAAACGCCGCTGGGCGGCGCCGGATGCTAAAAGTCATCCGGCTGAATGGGCAAAGCCGCTCAAAGCGGGCTGCCGGAGTTGGCGGGGGCATCCTCCGTTATCCGGCTTGCAGCAGGTTGCCTTTGAACGGGGGCTTCTCGTCCCTGGCAGAGCTAGAACTGCCTGCCCCCATTTCCGAATACACCCGTATTGCACCTTCATCTGGCAACCAACGCACCATCCCACTATACTTATCCCCTTAATCCAGACAACGCGCTTGTAACAGGGACAGACAAAACCATCATGACCGGCAAGGATACTGAAACACCTAAAAACCCAGCGATACCGGAGAGCGGGGCGGGCGACGAAGCCGCGCGCTCCAACTTTGTCCGCGACATTATTGATGAACACAACCGCAGCGGGCGTTTTGGCGGGCGTGTCCATACCCGCTTCCCGCCCGAACCCAATGGCTACCTGCACATCGGCCACGCCAAAGCCATTCTGCTGAATGTTTCGATGGCCGAGGCGTATGGTGGCAAGATGAATCTGCGCTTTGATGATACCAACCCCGTTAAAGAGGAGCAGGAATACGTTGACGGCATCATGTACGATCTGCACTGGTTGGGGGCGGATTGGGAAGACCGGCTGTTTTTTGCCTCGGATTATTTCCAGCAGCTTTATGATTGGGCGGTGCAGTTGATTAAGGCGGGCAAAGCCTATGTGGATCATCTCACCGGCGATGAAATCCGGGAACATCGCGGCACGCTGACCGAACCAGGGAAGGAAAGCCCGTACCGCAATCGTGCGGTTGAGGAAAATCTGAAACTGTTCGAGCAGATGAAAAACGGTGAACTCCAAGAGGGCGAGTGTGTGCTGCGGGCCAAAATTGATATGGCCGCGCCTAATTTGAATTTACGCGACCCGGTGATGTACCGGATTCGGTTTGCCACCCACCACCGCACTGGCGACAAGTGGTGCATCTACCCGATGTACGATTGGGCGCACGGGCAGTCGGACTCGATTGAAGGCATTACCCATTCGTTGTGTTCGCTGGAATACGAAGACCACCGTCCGCTGTATGACTGGTATCTCGATCAGTTGGGCATTTACCACCCGCAGCAAATCGAGTTTGCGCGGCTGAATTTGAATTATACAGTGATGAGCAAACGCAAACTCATCAAGCTCGTGAAAGAAGGGTTTGTGCGCGGGTGGGACGACCCGCGAATGCCGACAATTACCGGGATGCGGCGGCGCGGTTATACCCCGGAAGCCATTCGCCTGTTCTGCGATATGATTGGGATTGCCAAGAGCAACAGCACGATTGATATTGCGATGCTGGAATACTGCGTCCGGCAGGATTTAAATAAACGCGCGCTGCGCCGGATGGCGGTTTTGCGGCCCTTAAAGGTCGTCATCACCAACTATCCTGAAGACTTGGTCGAAAATATGGAAGCGGTGAACAATCCTGAAGACGCGGAGGCGGGCAAACGCACCGTGCCATTCTCGCGGGTGCTGTACATCGAGCAGGACGACTTCATGGAAAATCCGCCGAATAAATTCTATCGTTTAGCGCCAGGGCGTGAAGTTCGCCTGCGTTACGGGTATTTTATTAAGTGCGTGGATGTGGTGAAGGACGCCAGCGGTCAGGTGGTGGAAGTTCACTGCACCTATGATCCGGCCACGCGCGGCGGCGATGCGCCTGATGGTCGGAAGGTCAAGGCGACGATTCACTGGCTGTCAGCCCAACACGCCCGCCCGGCAGAAGTGCGCCTGTATAGTCATCTGTTTAGTGTTCCCGACCCCGAAGCGGACGAAAATCGTGAGTACACCGAATTTTTGGATCCGAAATCGCTGGAAGTGATTCCGGCGGCGTATGTTGAACCCAGCCTGGCCGAGGCGAAACCCGGCGAGCATTATCAGTTTGAACGCATTGGTTACTTCAGCGTTGACCCCGATTCGACCACCGATAAGCTGGTCTTTAATCGGACTGTGACGCTGAAAGACGAATGGGCGAAAATTCAGAAAGCCCAATAGCCTGAAATTTGCTGTGCGGCAGCCCCTCAATTAATGCCGTGACCCTGCCGGTCACGGCTTTTTATTTCACCAAAAATTTGAAACTTGTAATCAAACCGAATTCAAACCACCTTATCACCATATAGGAATTTGTTCCTATTCCGAAGCGTTATACAATGTAAGAATGTGGCGCGGCGTGATAAACAAGGTATTAAGCATTATGGCCGACCAAAATACAATCATTCTTGTTATGGCGATAGGTATCTTTGTCGCGTTTTTGCTCAGTCTGATTCTATTGGCTTCGCTGCTGCGTCAGTTCCGGTTTTTTCGCTGGGAACAAGCGCAGTTGGTGGTGACGGTCACTGCCGATCCGGTGGTTATGGCTCCCCCGGTAGATGAATGGGTGGTGCTGCGGAACGCCGTCCCGCTGCCCGAATTTGTGAGCGCCCCGATTAATAATACCGCCTCGGACGCGGTTGTTCTGATGATTGAACCCCTCGATGGCCCGACTCGTGACCAGCGGAACATCCAAAAGCTGATTTCTTTCCTCCGGCAAGAATCGCTCCAGCCCGAAATTGCGCCCAAAGCCAGCTAAACTTGCGACTGCTGGTAGCGTCTGACCGAAAAAGATAGCCCGAAAACCGGGCTATTTTGATTCGGGGGGATGATTATAATGGGTAGTGGAGGCAATTTTATGAATAACAATCCTTTGAATCGGAAGGCACTGTCACGAGCCAGTATTCTGGGTGTCAGCCTGGGGGTGGGGGCGATTGTCCTGTTTATGGTTCTGTGGCTGGTATTGGGCCAACTGGAAGTCGAAAAATTTACCCGATTGTTTATCGCGCTCTGTCTGCCACCGGCGGCCATTGCCGGGATTCTGGGCGTCTATCTACTGGTGGTGCGGCCTGCCAATGGGGATGGCGATAAAAACCCGTAACCGCTCGGCCTAGAGCATGTGTCCCCCGGTGAGATCACATCCCGGCTGTCCGGCCAATGGCAGCAGGGATGTTAACGTTTTCGGACAGCGAAAATGCGGGTTATCGGTTGAGAAGGGTATAATCGGGTTGTTCCGGCGATTTAAGCCTGCCGAACGATCCGCAATTAAAAATCTTCAATATTATATGTTTTTACAAATTTATCCTCTTCCTCCATCACGGTACTCATAATGACAAAATCCGCCCAGATGAAAAAAGAATGATCGTTGGTATTAAAGGCCATGCGCGTGCGCCAGGGCATTCGCAGCCACGCATAAGCAATGCGGCGGCGTTCGTAGCGCGTGGTGCGTTCGCGCAGCGCGTGATACCAGTACGGCGTCTTGATCAGACGATTATGCAGATGGGCCACGCGGGGGGTATTTTCATAAGCCAGCAGCGCCGCTATGATGGCGATG
Source organism: Phototrophicaceae bacterium (assembly GCA_036261085.1). GTDB lineage: Bacteria > Chloroflexota > Anaerolineae > Aggregatilineales > Phototrophicaceae > CFX2. The sequence goes on from DATALK010000475.1 coordinate 4,499, forward strand.
AAACCTAACGCGATTAGCGGGAAGGCCAGCGGCAGATACCCCGTCCCCCAGGAACCAACGGCCATTGCAAAAACACCGCCCCACAAAAGCAGCGGAATCAGCGGTAGGTAAGGGGCTTCCTGGTCGCCATATTTTTCAAACGAGCGAATAATGGGGCCTTTAATCCAGCCGATCAGAATCAGCGTGCTTCTTGCCAGAAAAACGAAGCTAATCAGGATAACCGGTATGAAACACATAATAACCTCAATTATTTGGGTGGCAGGCAGTCCAGCCCGATTAGCAGCCGAACTTTTGGTATTTCAGGTGCTGAATCGCGGATTGGGCCGCAAAAATGGAGTTCTCTCTGAATATTTTGCACGCATGTACCAAAGTATAGTCGGGATTTTCCGGTAATCAAACCTAAAGCGATGGGGCCTATCGCCCATTATAATCTATGCTAAAATCTTTACTGTACGGTTCAATCAGTTTTGTGGCTTATAACGATTAGCATGGCGACGTTAGATTTGGATAAATCCGAACAAGGACCCCGCACGGCTTTTATTGAAAAGCCGGAAGTGAATGCGATTGCTGAAACCCTGGTGGCGTTTGCCAACACCGAGGGTGGCACGATTATTTTTGGCTTAAAAGATGATGGCGAACCGGCCACCAAAAAAATTGATTCACAAACTTTAGAAAAAGCCCTGAAAGATGCTGACTCCGCGTGTAATCCGCCGGTGGTGATTGGCGCTTGGGAGCAGGTCGAAAGTGAGACCGGCGCGGTGTATACCCTGCGGGTGCCGCGCAGCATCGAACTGCACGCGATGGCCGATGGGCGGGTGCTGATTCGCAGCGGCGCGAAGAATCGCCCGCTGGGCGGCCAGGAAATTTTGAAACTTGCCAGCGCTAAAAGCACCGGCGACTATGAATTAGAAGTGATCCCCGGCGCAACGATTGATGACTTTAGCAATAAGGTCATTAATGAATATCTGACCAAACGTGCCGAACGCAGCAAGCGCCCCTACAACGGCAAAGTGGCTGATCTGATGAAAGAGATTGGCGCGGTCACTGATGATGGCAAGGCGACGGTCAGCGGCATTTTGTTGTTCGCCGAGTACCCACAGCATTGGCTGCCGCAGAGTAGTGTGGTGTTTGCCAAGTTTGTTGGCAAGACGCCGCGCGGCGAAAATGGGCTGGCCGGATATACCCGGCGTGAAGAACTCACCGGCCCACTGCCGCGTCTGATCGAAAATGCCTGGAATTTGATCTGGAGCGAGATGGCGGTCAGCGCGGTTGTTAAAGGGCTGGAGCGCGAAGAAACGACGGAATACCCGCAGTTTGCGGTGCGCGAGGCCATTGTGAACGCCATCTGCCACCGTGATTACCGGCTGAAGGGCCGCCGCATTGAAATTCGTATGTACTCGGATCGCCTGGAAGTGATTTCCCCCGGCGGGTTGCCCGGTTTTATCACGGTTGAGAATATCGTGGATGAACATTTCAGCCGCAATCCGCGCCTGGTGAATGGTCTGTTCCAATGGGGCTACATCGAAGAGCTGGGCCTGGGCATTGACCGGATGATGGAGGTCATGCAGCAGGCGGGGCACAAGCCGCCGTATTTTGACGCGCGGCCTTATAGTTTTGCCGTGACCCTGTTTAACGAACGCGAACGCCAGAAACCGCCGGAATGGGCGCGGAATACCAATCACCGGCAGGCGCGCGCGCTGCAATATATCCGCGATCATGGTTCCATTACCAACCGTGAGTATCGCGCGCTGTGCCAGGGCGTCTCGGCGGAAACGCTGCGCCTCGATCTGGCTGATATGGTCGAGCAAGGTATTTTGCTTAAAGTAGGGTCGAAGAAGGGCACGTACTACATCCTTAAATAGTGGCTAACCGGGGTGAAAAGCAGACCGGTTTGTTATTGTTCCGTCAGCTTTTCACCTTTTGCCTGGAGCTTTTGAACTAGGACTTATTATGGAATCATTACTTCGCGCGGTGATCTTTGCCAGTCTGGCGCTTCACGCGCTGCTGCTGCTGTATGTGGTCCTGCGCCGGGGACAGGTGCGCATTGGGCATCTGTGGTTGGCTGCTACCCTGCTGCTGTCGGCGCTGGCGATTTCAACGTTATTGCTTCCCGCAAATCTGCGACTGGCGGAAAAATTTGGGCGCGGGGCGGGCTTGACTTTCGGGCTGGCGGCTATGCTGGTGACTTTCGGTGCGCTGGTCGCTACCGATGTGCTGCGCCAGCGGGTGGCGCGGGGGCGGCGGTTGTGGTTGGTGGTTGGGCTGTTGTGGTTGATCGGTCTGATTATCACCGGTTTCCTGAGCAACAATATCACCATTGCGGAAGGGGAGTGGCTGGTTGCCACTTTTAGCACACGTAATCCGTTTGCCCTGTTTGCGACTGGTGGTTTGGGCGTCGTCAGTGTGGTTTTGTTCGGCATCGCGTTTTATGCCTTCTATGTCGCCCCGCTGCCGGAGATTGCGAATCGGGCGCTGTTCTGGGTTATCACCACTGCCGTCCTGCTGGTCGGCGTTATTCTGCTGGTGAGCGGGACGACGGCCTTAATCCTGCTGGGGGTTGTTACCCTGTTGGTGGGAGTGTTTGGCACGGTTTACGCGGAGGTTTCGCACCGGGTTCTGGATATTCGCAGCGGTTTGAGCCTGGGACTGCGGACTGCGCTGCTGATTGCGCTGAATGCGGTGGTCGTTTATGCCGTGCTGATAGCGACGGATCGCCTGCCCATTCAGACCGAGACGGAGC
>DATALK010000480.1:0-1583 GCA_036261085.1 Phototrophicaceae bacterium
ACTCCGGCGCTGGTCGCGGCTCTGGCCGGACAAACTACCGTCTCCGAATTAACCCATGACGCGCGGCACTATGTAGTGCATACGCTCCCGGTTAAAGATGGTGTTGGGGAGATTACCGCCGGGATGGTGATGTTGCAGGACATCACGGCCTTAAAACAGGCCGAAGCCCAGCGGTTACAATTGACCCTCGAACGCGAACGACTGGAGATGGTCAACCGGTTTGTGCTGGCAATTTCGCACGAGTTCCGTAATTCCCTGGCCGTGATTGAAACCGCACGGTATCTGATTGAACGTTCGCTGCCGGTCGCAGCGCAGGTGAGTATCCAAAATCGGTTAGATACGATTCAGCAGACGGTGGCCCGCCTGGTGGAACAACTGGATAACCTGAATACCCTGTCCTATCTCGTCACCCCGCACTGGTTAGAGTGCGACATTAACTCCCTGGTGGAAGCCCAGGTGCTGGAACTGACCCATTACGCCCGCCACAAAAATGTGACTCTGACGTTTACTCCAGGGCGGTTGAAATACCCGATTGCTGGGGATATGGCCGCGTTGGGGCGCGCGCTGAAACAATTGCTCCTCAACGGGCTGAATTACACGCCCAGCGGCGGCAGTGTCCAGGTTACGACCACCAGCACTCGGCAGCTGTTGACGATTGTGGTCAAAGATACAGGGATCGGTATTGACCCGGCCCAACTCCCGCAGATTTTTGATTTGTTCTACCGGGCCGACCCCGCCCGCGCGCTGGACTCCGGCGGCGTGGGGGTGGGCCTGAGCATCGCCCGCTTGATTGCCGAGGCGCACGGCGGCGGCATTACCGTGAGCAGCGAACCGGGGCGGGGCAGCACATTCAAACTCACCATCCCCATCCGCAAAATTGCCATCGAGCGCATTCTGGGCCAACCTTATGAAGAGCTGAAACCGGATTTGTAGCCGGATCGGGGTGACGGTCAAAGCTGCCGCGTAATCGGGTTAGTACAGCACCGCCGAATGAGAATTTGGAAAATGCAGTCGTCTGACAAATTAAGTTGCTGGCTAGACAAGGGAACTTAAGCCCCTTGTCTGCTGGCTATTCTCAGCTTGTTGATGTCAGGTGGGGCGCCAGTCCGCATCAAACAAACATCTTCTGTTCCGCCAGCCGTTTCTCGAAACACAGGCTCAGCGGGTCTTCCCGATATTCCCCAAACGGCGGAATTCGTCGAAAACCGAAGCGCTCATACAGGCTGATGGCTTCTTTCTGATGGATGCCGGTTTCCAATCGCAGGATATTTACGCCGCGCTGCTGGCTGTAGTCCGCCAGATGGTTGAGCATCAATTTACTCAGGCCGAGGCCGCGAAACGGCGGACGCACGTACATGCGTTTGACTTCGCCGTATTCCATCCCAAACAATTTGATGCCACCGCAGCCCACCGGGTTGCCATCTAGGCGCGTCACAAAAAAAGCCACCCCATCGCGGAGGAGCTTGTCAACACTAAACCCATGCCGACTTTCAACCGGATACAGCGGGGTCAGATGGGCAGGGTATTCAGGTTATCCAGTTGTTCCACCAGGCGGGCCACCGTCTGCTGAATCGTATCTAACC
>DATALK010000483.1:0-2943 GCA_036261085.1 Phototrophicaceae bacterium
CCCGATTCGCGGGGGTCTGGATGGTTCCTGGCAGTATCAGACCAATGCTGAACCCACACCGCTGCCGCCGCTCAATGACAGCCCGCGCATTGGCACCACTTACCAGGCCTTTGATAATGGTTTTATGATCTGGCTGGCGACGACTAACGATATTTATGTGTATATCGGCAGCGAGTCCGGTGTTTTGGAAGTTTATCCCCACAGCCAGTATGCTGCGCTGCGGGTGAATACCAACCAGTCTGTGTCATCCGGTCATTTTCAGCCGCAAAGCGGTTTTGGCCGCGTGTGGTCGAACTTTGTCCATGACCGGATTGGGCAGCCGGTCAGCAGTGAAAGCGGCTACCTGATGACCCCGATTTATGATACAGCGGGTAATCTCATCCAGTTTAATCTGCCGGACGGGAATTATGCGCGGAAAACCGGGACAATCTGGCAGGTCTCCGGGCGCTTTCTGCCCACCCCAATACCGACCAGCACCTTAGCCGCACCCACTGCCAGCCCCATCACGCCGTATCCCAGCCCGACGCCGCTGCGAACGATTTCCACCTGGGCGGCCTACCAACCCTTTGAAAACGGCTTCATGTTCTGGCGACAGGATACGGACGAGGTTTATGTCCTGACGGTGGACCCCAAAATAGGCCGGTGGCTGACGGTATTTAACAAGTCCGTCTACGAGGCTTTCCCAAACCCAACCGACGTTCCACCCAGCGGCGATTTGTTCACCCCCATCAATGCTTTTGGCAAGGTGTGGTCACAAACTGGGGTGCGTACCAGCCTGGGCTGGGCAACAGCCCCGGAACAGGGTTATAACGCCAGCATCAGCGATTTTCTGGTGAGCGGCCCCAAAACCCTGGTCTACAGTCACATTACCACCCCAACAGGTCGCCAATTCTATGTAAATATCGCTTACAGCGCGTGGTCGTGGCTAGACCCCTAAAAAACACCCTCCCGCACTAGCCGCAGGGGCGCTCACCAGTGGGCAGCCCCTGCCAATTAACATCCCCATTTTCGCCCCTCCAAGTAGAGACAGTGACACCCGCGCTACCGGTATACCAAATTCACAAAGCTCTGACAAAGTTACGGAAAATCCTGACAGATTTCATTCTGCGGCCACCTTATAATCAATTCCATCAAAGTTAATTTTGCACCACAGGATGCCGTCAATCAAAATTTAATTCAACCTGTTGGCGGCTTCAGGGGGTATCATGAATCGCAAACTCATCACGCTTTCCATCGCAGCTATTGCGCTTAGTATTGTAGCGCTGGGAATAATTCTGGCTAGACAGGCGACCACCGCCCCACAGCTTGTCCAGCTACCAACCCTGATAGCGTTGCCTTCCTTAACTGTTACAGCAGAAATTGCTGAAACGACCATCAATCCCACAACAACCCCACCGCCCAACGCAATTGAAGCCCTTAACCTCAGCACACCTGCTGCCGGACAGCCAACACTTATCGAACAGTGGGCCGTACCCACACTAACCCAATCAGCGCAGACCGAACCACTGGCCCTCACTAACCCCGCCGAACCTGTAGCCAATCCGATGGTCATCACCTTTAAACCGGACACTTCGGCCCAGGAACGCCAGGCGTATATTCAGCAGTTGGGCGGTACAGTGGTGCAGGAAATGACCGCGCTCAACAGTGTGGTTATCACCATCCCCGAAGCTGTCGCCAACCAGCCGCTGCCCGCCTCACCCGCGCTGGCCGCCAGCGAACCCGATTATCAGGTCGCCGCGCTGGTGATCGAAGCTAATGACCCGCTCTACGACCAGCAGTGGAGCCTGCCTGTCATCGGCGCGGCGGACGGCTGGACACAGCTACCAGATAACGCGCCTACCGTCACAGTCGCGGTCATTGACAGCGGCGTTTGCGCCGACCATCCCGACCTGAGCGGGCGCATTCTGCCCGGTTACGATTTTGTCAGTAACGACACCACGCCCCAGGACGATTTCGGACACGGGTGCGGCGTCACCGGCATCATCGCCGCCAACACCGGCAACACTGCCGGGATGGCGGGCATCGCCCCGAACGCGCAGATTATGCCCTTGCGGGTGCTGGACGAACGCGGTTTGGGAACTTACTCCAATGTCGCCGCCGCGCTGGTCTATGCTGCCGATCACGGCGCGCAAATTATCAACCTTACACTCGGTGGGTTGAACTCCTCCGCCGTGCTACAAAACGCGGTCAATTACGCAGCGGGCAAAGGTGTCCTGGTCATCGCTGCTGCCGGGAACACCGGCGGCGCGGTGCTGTACCCCGCCGCTTACGATGCCGTCGTTGCCGTCGCCGCCGTTGACGCCAACTTACAGCGCAGCAGTTTCAGCAGCTTTGGCCCGCAGGTGGATTTGCTCGCGCCGGGGCGGGACATCCTGACCACGGCCCGCGATGGCGGCTACATCCTCATGACCGGCACCAGTTTTGCCGCGCCGGAAGCTGCCGGGATTGCCGCCCTGCAATTGGCTGTCGGCAAATCGCTGGTACTCGGCGGCGGATTATTGCGTTTTACTGCCGAAAACCCACCACCCCCGCCGACCCCGCCCAACGGCGACACGGAAACACCGGAACCAACACCGCCCAGTATGCCCACGATGCGTAATCCGGCGGCGGTCTACTGCCTTGACCTTGGCTACCAGCATGAAACGGTTCCCGGCATCGGTGGCACGGAAGATGGTGTCTGTATCCTCCCCGATGGGCAGCGCTGCGAACAGTGGCAGTTCTACGCCGGTCAGTGCGGCCAGCAGTATTCGTACTGCGCGCAGCATGGGTTGGGCATGGTCACGCTAGACGACGGCAAAGACCCGTTCGCCCCAGTGTATGCTGCCTGTACCGATGCTGCGGGGCAGGTGGTCGGAACCGTCAATGAATTGTCAGCGTTGGACAACCGCGCTTTGGGCTGTTATGACGGCCACTGTCCCGAACCCCTCCCGGAGTCCGAGAGTC